>NZ_JAYFEQ010000871.1:0-19066 GCF_055795085.1 Phormidium sp. CCY1219
CCTCGTAGGGCTTAGGCTGGTCAGCTACCTAAAGTCAGGGGCTAGAAGCCCCGTCTCTTTAGAGCGGGGTGCTGACCCTCGATCGAGCATTTAAAATAGGGTAACAAAAATCCCCAACACTTAACAGTGTTCGAGACTCTCTCTTTCCACAGAGAACCGGGAGTCCCTGGCGCGGATGCCGGGAGTCAACCCGATCCGGGGTTGGGTTTCGGGAGGGAACCGCCAAATTCTGCAGTAAGAATGCCAAAATCGAAACATTACGTTCGATCTTCATCCAACTTCCTATGCCAGAACTCAAAGATTCTATTGCCCAACACTACCACGATCGCACCAAATACGATCCGCAGACCCTGGCGGCGAAGAGCCATCAGTTGGACTGGGAAAACCAACCGCTGCCTTTCAAACAATACAAGATTGGAGCCAAAATTGATTTAAAACCCTATCTGAAAAAAGAATCTACCGCAGAGGAGACAGACGCACAGCGCAAGGGATTGACCCGTTTATCGCGCCTGCTGTTTTGTAGCTATGGCCTAACGGCGAAACTCGCCACCATTACCGGGACGCCAATTTACTTGAGAGCCGCCCCTTCTGCTGGGGGATTATATCCGGCGGAAGTTTACCTAATCTCCTTGGGAACCGCCTATTTACCCAAAGGCTTGTACAACTACCAGACCCAAACCCATTCCTTGGTGCGCTTTTGGGATAGCGACCCTTGGCCAGAGCTGCAAGCGGCCTGTTTTTGGCATCCTGCCTTAGAGCATACCCGAATTGCGATCGTCACCACTGCCATATTTTATCGCTCAGCGTGGCGCTATCAAGACCGGGCCTATCGGCGCATTTTTCTCGATACCGGCCATTTGCTGGGCAACTTGGAGCTAGCTGGCTCCTTATGCGACTATCGACCGCATTTAATTGGCGGATTTAACGATGAAGCGCTGAACGGATTGCTGTATTTAGACTCCGAGCAAGAAGCCACCATCGCCATCGCCCCCCTGGCGGATTTGCTCGATTTCAATCAAAACCTGCCTCAATATCGCAGCGCCTTACCCTCCGCCACCCACACCGAGTATCCCGAGATTCCCGATGGGGAATTGCTTGGCTATTTTCACCAAGCCACCGAAATCGAGTCCGATACCACTGGGGTGGGAGGATGGTTCGGTTCGGATTCCGATGAGGAACCGCAAGAAGATAAGTACAACTTTCCGTTTTGTACGAAAGTCTCGACCAAAACCGCACCCATAGACTGGAAGGAAAATCTGGAAGGATTGGAAACTACTATCCTGAAACGGCGGTCCACCCGCGCCTATAGCGGTGCCCCCCTGACGATTGAGGAACTCAAGGCGCTGCTGGATTTTACCTATCATCCAGAACATTACACCTATGCCACCTTGGATGGCTATCCGGACTTTTTTGATTTGAGCTTGCTGCAGACCTTTGTGGCGGTGTCTTCCGTCACTGGGTTAGATGAAGGCTGTTATTACTATGCGCCGAAGGCGGAAGAGTTGCGCCAAGTCCGGTTTAAGAATTTCCGCCGACAGTTGCATTATTTGTGCTTGGGGCAAGATTTGGGGCGAGATGCCTCGGCGGTGGTGTTTCAGACGGCGGACTTGAATAAGGCGATCGCTAAATATGGCGATCGCGCCTACCGCTATTTGCATATGGATGCCGGACACTTGGGCCAACGCCTCAACCTCGCGGCTATTTACATGACTTTAGGCGTCAGTGGCATCGGCGGCTTTTTTGATGACCAAGTGAACGAAGTCCTGGGCATTCCCGCCGATGAAGCGGTAATCTATATCACAACCCTGGGCCGACCTCGGTAAGGTGAACGGATAGGCAGGGATGAGAAATGAAGTATGAAATTGTCAATCTGAAACCCAACATTTCATACTTCAAACTTTCCAGTTTGAATGGTCTCGATCCTGCGTTCCTCTCCGGTTGCGCTAGAGTAGGCAATTACTGTTTAGATGAGGAGTGAGGCAATGTGGTCGCGCAAACGCTTTGATATTGATTATTCGGATTTGGTTTATGGCTTGGGGGCTGCTTTGAGCTGTCCGCCGCAAAAACGCGCCATAATCCAAACCGAGCTAGAACGCTGGTGGGGTGAAGATGCCAGGGGAGCGGCGATCGCCTGCTTATCGGTGCGATCGGGGTGGGATTTACTGCTGCAAGCGCTGAATTTGCCGCCGGGAAGCGAGGTGGCAATCAGCGCCCTGACGATTCCGGATATGATTGCTATCGTTCGCAATCAAGGGCTGATTCCGGTACCGATTGACTTGGATCCGGCAACGATGGCACCGGATCCGGCGAGTTTGGCAAAGGCGATCGGCCCCCAGACTGGGGTGATTTTAGTGGCTCATTTATTTGGGGGACGGGCAAATATCGAACCCCTGCTAGCGGCGCGCGATCGCTACGGGGCAATTTTGGTGGAAGACTGCGCCCAAGCCTTTACCCCGGATTATAAAGGTCATCGCGAGGCCGATGTTAGCTGTTTCAGTTTCGGCAATATTAAGTTTGCCACTGCTCTCGGCGGCGCATTGCTGCGCGTTCGCGACCCGCAATTGCGCGATCGCATGAGTCAAATCCAAAGCGCCTATCCCCTGCAAGATCGCTTTACCTACACCACTCGGTTGCTCAAATATATGGCCCTCAAGGCTCTTTCCACTCGCGCCGGGTTTTCCTCGCTGATTTTTCTGTGCCGACGGTTGGGGATTGACTATGATTTCGTACTCAATCAAGCAGTGCGCGGGTTCCCCCGCACCGAACTGATTCCTAGGTTGCGTCACCAACCTTGCGCCCCGTTACTCACCCTGCTGAGTCGTCGCCTACAGCGCTACACGCCAGCCCGTCTGGCTTCCCAGGCTGATTTGGGCAAAACCCTGGTGCGGCTGTTACATGAAAGCGGCAATCAGTTTAGGGTTCCGGGTACCGCCAACAGTCCCCATTCTCATTGGGTGGTGCCGATTGTGGCCGAGGATCCGCACGCGGCGATCGCCTCTTTGGCGCAAGCCGGTTTTGATTCCACTCAGGGAAATAGCATGTGCGTGGTGGATCCGCCGGAGACCCATCCGCACCTGGTGCCGGTGAATACGCGCTCGATTTTCGAGAAAATGGTTTATCTGCCTTGTTATCCGGCGATGAATGAGGCAGCATTGGAGCAGATGGTTCGCGCCCTGCAAGCCGGATATGCCACGAATGCCACCGGGGCGATCGCCAATTCCCTTCCCCTGGCCTAACTCTCGCCCGATCGCCGCTTGATGCCACTGCCACAGAATTGCAAACCCTTCTATCATGGTGTCATACCGAATCCGGTCGCTCTCGGTGTGCAGGAGCAAAAGCCCGCACCCGAGAAGGGTGAAGGTCAACGAACCGCCCTTATCGGGTGCGCGAACCTTTCACACCCTACCCGCCGGATTGGGTCTCACCCCCGATTTTTTGCCAATGCTTGACAAATTGTCAAACCTATGATAATGACTCGGGCATCAGCAACACGCCTAACCCGATTTTGCGAGGAATTTACCGATGGCAAACCCAAAACCCACCCCCGTACTGCGCTCTTTTTTTAGTATTAGTTTGTTCGTAATTCTGGTTATTGCTGTGGGCTTTTTGACCTGGAATTTTGTCATTGCGCTAGCCGATAAATTTGCTTAATTCGGTTGTGAAGAAAACCCTAATAATCGTAAGATAAACGAAAACAAATCAAAAGCAAAGGAGTTGTTTTATGGCCGATATAATCACCGAAAAAGTCAGCGATCGCATCTGCACTCATATGAACGACGACCATGCGGATGCCGTACTAATATACGCGCAAACCTATGGCGAAACCCCAGAAGCCACTTCCGCCAAAATGCTCTCCATCGACCCTCTGGGCATGAACCTCACCGCCCAAGTTGACAATCGCGCCGTGCCGGTGCGAATTACCTTCGATCGCACCCTGAAAGATTCCGAAGACGCGCACCATACGTTAATCGACATGCTGAAAAAAGCACGGCAAACCCAATCCGCTTAATCCGCAACCAACCGCGCGTCACCCCCGCTCCAAATTGCTGGAATATCAACCCAATCCACACCGGGGGTGACGCACCGGCCCAATTAAAATCCCACCGAGGAATCGTGAGGTTATTTGCCAATACAAAACCGACTAAATATTCTATCTAACACCGATTCGGTCACTTCTTCCCCAGTGATTTCACCTAAAGCTTGAATCGCACCGCGCAGGTCAATGGTCCAAAAATCTAGAGGCAATTGATTGCGAATGGTTTCTTGCACTTGTAGCAGAGAAGTTTTCGCCCGGGTCAAGGCAGCTTCTTGACGCTGATTGATAGCCATATCCAGATTAGCCGCTTGTAGATTGCCTAGATTCACCGCATCTAAAATCGCTTGTTCTAATTCCTCGATGCCTTGATTGTTCGGGACGGAAGTTTTGACAATTTGAGAGAGATTGTCCAGGGGAGGTAAAGGCGGAAGTTGTGCGACCAAATCGATTTTATTGAGGATTAAAATCAGCCGACGATGGTTGACATGGTGGTAGATTTCTTCATCTTCGGGAGTCCACCCATCTTCTGCAGCGATGGTGAGGAGAACCAGATCGGCAGAATTTGCCGCTTTGCGCGATCGCTCTACGCCAATTTTCTCTACTTGGTCTTCGGTTTGGCGAATTCCGGCGGTATCGAGCACTTGTACCGGAATCCCTTGCACCACTAACTGAGATTCCACCACATCGCGAGTAGTGCCCGGGAGGTTGGTAACGATCGCGCGATCGCTGCGACTCCAGGCATTCAACAAACTAGATTTTCCCACATTCGGACGTCCGACAATAGCCACTTTTAAGCCGGTCCGTAACAATTCCCCGCGATCGGCAGTGGCTAGAATTCTTGACATTTCGCCCACAACCCGGTTAATCTGTTGGATAATTTCCGGCTCATTTAATGGGGGCAAATCTTCTTCAAAATCGATTCGGGCTTCAATTTCAGCCAGGATATCCAGACATTGGGCGCGTAAGGAGCGAATCGGGTGAGCCAATTTGCCTTGCAATTGGGCTAAGGCGGCTTCCGAAGCTGCCGGCGATCGCGCCCCTACCAAATCAGCAATACTTTCGGCTTGGGTTAAATCCAACCGTCCATTTAAAAACGCCCGCAGGGTAAATTCTCCCGGTTGTGCCAGTCGCGCCCCGGCTTCCAGGCACAGTTGCAATACTTGCTGCACTGGCATAATTCCGCCGTGACAGTGAAATTCCACCACATCCTCGCGGGTGAAAGAGCGCGGCGCTTTCATAATCAGCAGCAAGGCTTCATCGACGAGGGCTTGAGTTTGCGGATGGTGAATGTAGCCATAAAGGATGCGGTGGCTGTCCCAGGGTTGCTTTCCTGGGGCGCGAAATAACGTTTTCGCGATCGCCACCGCCTGCGCCCCGGAGAGGCGCACGATGCCAATACTGCCTTGTTGCGGTACGATGGCCGTAGAGATAGCGGCGATCGTCTCGCGCTGCAGGATCTGCTGTGTCATGTTTCCCCTCCCGGTTGAGATTCCCAAAATTTATCTTCTGCGATCGGGGTACCTAAAACGGTGGGTGCAGGTTCAATCCCGATCGCACTCCCGATCGCTGCGGTAGCCCAGGCTATCCTAAGCTAAACTACCGCAACAGTGCTGCCAGAGAGTTTCTGTGCAAAAATCCGCCATTTCCGACTCAATTGGTCTCTATTGTCAATTGTAGGAGATTGAGGCATCAGGGATTTGTCCGGTGGGCATTCCCCGCCGAGATGAAAACACAGTGCCGCTGTGGTTGCATTGACTTCCCAGATTTTTGCCAAGATCGCCTAATGTTCTACAAAATAAAGAAAGAATGTTATCCAAAGACGAACGAAAATCCGACAATGAATCAACTCTCATGGTGGCTAGCTGCCAAAAAACTGATATTCGCCCTTGCTAAGGGATGGAAAAACTTACAGCAGCAGGTAGTTTCAGAAAAACGACTCCGCAAAATCCGTCAGGCGATCGCAAGAGGGCTGTTTGGCGAGGGTAAATCCCAATCCCCTTGGCAGCGACGCCTGCGCTACTGGTATTGCCGCTTACTTCGCCAAAAAGGCTCTCCGGAGTTTCTCGCCCGAGGATTGGCGGTGGGGGTATTTGCCGGGTTGTTCCCCTTGTTTGGTATCCAAACCCTGTTTGGCATCGCCCTGGCTATCCCCTTTCGCGGGAGCAAACTGCTCGCCGCCGCCGGCACTTGGATTAGCAATCCTATCACCTATGGACCGATTTATTTTATCAATTTTGAAGTGGGGCAATGGCTGCTGGGAAGTCACGAAGTCTTCGAGATCGAAAACTTGGAATCCGTAGACGCCTTGCTCGAAGTTGGGGCAGAGTTTATCACCAGCTTGTTTGCAGGCAGTTTGGTGATGGCGTCAGTGTGTTCCCTGGTGGCGTATTGTGTGGGGCTAACGGTGATTCGTCGCTGGCGTGGCGAAGGGAATGGGAACTGGACAGGAAAATTTAACCGGGAGTTGGATCCGAATTAAATGCGATCGCCTTTGCTTTGCCCGACTTGATTTCAAGGGCGATCGCCTGCTTGTCCCAACTTCCCGGGGAATCCGGTAGCATTTTTGATAAATTCCGATACCGCATCGGGCGCTTGATGCATGTCATAATCAATAGAAATTTTGCCTTTTGGGTGCAGCAATGATCGGCCAAATTTTAGATCGACGTTACCGAATTACCAAAGTCCTCAGTTCCGGACAATTCGGACAAACCTATTTAGCAGCGGATACTCATCGTCCGGGGTATCCGCAATGTTTGGTGCGGCAACTTCGTCCCCCAAGCAACAATCCGCGCACCCTGCAAATTATCGAACTTCTTTTTAAAAAAAAGGCCGAATCTCTGGAAAAACTGGGCAAACACGATCGCATTCCGCAACTGCTAGCATTTTTTGAGGAAAATAAAGAGTTTTATCTGGTCGAAGAATTCATTCCCGGACGACCCCTTGCCAGCGAAATCGGTCACGGAAAACCGCTCAACGAAGAACAAACCCGATACTTATTGCAGGAAGTTTTAGAAATTTTGGTGTTCGTTCACGGACATGGTATCGTTCACCGCGATATTCGAGCGGATAATATCGTGCGTCGCCATCAAGATGGTAAATTAGTGTTAATCGATTTTGGTCCGGTTAAAGAAATCAGCTATCAACTGATGAAGGCGCAGGGACAATCGGTGGAAAATGGCACGGGCCGCATTGACAGTTATATTCCTTACGAACAATTTCAAGGTAACTTTTCTTATAATACCGACCTTTATGCAGCAGGCGCGATCGCCATTCAAGCCCTTACCGGGTTTTCGGCACCAGAAGTGGGCAAACTGCTCAAAAGCACTCACAATTCCAACGGCAAACACTGGCCTCACGGGGTTAATCTCACTCTAGAATTTCGCGAGATCCTGGATAAAATGGTGCATCCCGATCCGAGCCAACGGTATCAGTCGGCAACGGAAGTGCTGGCAGACCTGCGAAAACTCAACGCCGCTTCCTCGGGGCCGGCACCGATTCCGCTACCGCCACCGCCCCCTCCCCGATCGCCCGAAGAAGTGGCCGCAGGCAATGTGCCAGTGTCGCGGGGTCGCACTGGCCGCAGGTTCTCGCCCCCGATCGCGATTTTACTGGGCATCGGGGCGGCGATCGCTCTGTTGGTTATCGGGTTGATTATGTATAATCGCTTGTCCAGCCAGCGGGTTGCCCCCTTACAAGATAGCAGCGCCGCCCTTACCGATAGGGAGGACAGTGAAGCGACCCTAGACCAGCTCGATCGCGCCGTGTCTCAGGCTCCGAACGACCCGGAGGCGCATTACCAGCGGGGTAATGTGTTATACAAAAAAGGCGACTACGAAGCGGCGATCGGGGATTATACAAGTACCATTCGCCTAGATCCGGAGCGGGTAGATGCCTATTACAATCGCGGATTGGCGCGCTACGAACTCGGGGAAGATGCCACCGCCGTAGAGGATTTTACCGAAGTCCTGCGACGCAAGCCCACGGATGCGGATGCATATTACCAGCGGGGGCTGGCATATCACGGCATCGGCGACTATGCGGCTGCTATTGCCGACTATACAAAAGCGATCGACCTGAAGCCGGAATTGGCAAACCTCGCCTATCTCAATCGCGGCTTATCCCGTTCGGCGGCGGATGACAAACAAGGGGCGATCGCCGATTATACCAAAGCCCTGAAGCTAGATCCGAAAAATCCCGATACCTATTACAGTCGCGGGCGGGCGCGATTCTTTCTGGCAGACTATCAGGGAGCGATGGAGGATTATAGCGAAGCGATCGCCTTAAATCCGGAAGCCTCCGCCTATTATACCAATCGCTGCGGCGCTTACTTGAATTTGTCCGAGTACGAAAAAGCGATCGCCGATTGTACCCAAGCCCTAGAACTGGATCCGAAAGATGCCACCGCCTCTGGCAACCGCTGTATCGCCTATATGAATCAAGAAAATTACCCGCAAGCCGTGGTGGATTGTACCGAGGCGATTCAGCTCGATCCCGATAATGCCAAATTGTATAGCAATCGCGGCTTGGCCCGGGCAAAAGCCGGGGATTTGGAAGGCGCGATCGCCGACTACACCCGCGCGATTCAAGCCGTCCCCAGCGATGCCGTCGCCTATAACAATCGCGGCGAAGCTTACGCCAAACAGGGCAACTTCGCCCAAGCGATCGCCGACTAT
The DNA here is from genome assembly GCF_055795085.1 of Phormidium sp. CCY1219. Taxonomy (NCBI): domain Bacteria; kingdom Bacillati; phylum Cyanobacteriota; class Cyanophyceae; order Oscillatoriales; family Oscillatoriaceae; genus Phormidium; species Phormidium sp. CCY1219. The sequence continues at coordinate 8,710 of NZ_JAYFEQ010000871.1, forward strand.
ACCCAAGCCATTCGCTTAAAACCCGATTACGATAGTGCGTATTACAACCGAGGCATGGTTCGCAGTCAGTTAGGAGATAAACCCGGGGCGATCGACGATTTGCAAAAAGCCGGCACCCTCTGCCTCGATCGCGGCATGGCCGGCTGTTACAATGACGCCCAATTCCAAATTCGCCAGTTACGCGGCGAGGAATGATATAATGTTAGTTTGAGGCCAACAAAATAAAAAGGCAAACCAAATCAAAAGCGGGCGATTAAAATCGCACCTCGGCAAACCACATAAAAAGCGGGCGATTAAAATCGCACCTCGGCAAACCAAGTCCGCCTACGCGGACTAATTCGTTTTAACCCTATAGCTTCCAACTCGACGGATAAAAAACCACAAATGACCAATGACCAATGACCAATGACAAAGGACAAATGACCAATGACCAATGACCAATGACCAATGACAAAGGACAAAGGACAAATGACCAATGACCAATGACCAATGACCAATGACAAAGGACCAATAACTAACCCCCTTCAGACAGAATTTGCCAAATTTGGATGCGATCGCCACCCAGGAGAAGGGTGCGATCGGCAGCAAACGTGAGGTATCGGGCGGGGGCGATCGCCGTAGCGATCGGGCGTCCCGTGGCGATATCCCACAATTGAGTCCCCGCTTCGCTAGTGGAGGCGATCGCCCTCCCATCCGGGGTAAACGCCAAGTCGTAAACGTACTGAAATGCGTCTGGTAAAGCGACGGTTTGCTGGCGCTGACCGGATTGTAAATCCCACAGGGTAAACTGACGATAAGTTCCCGCCGCCACCCTCTGTCCATCGGGACTAATTGCCAATGCTTCCACCACAAAACCAAACTCTCCCGCTTCCAGAGTGCGCACTAAGGTACCATTGAGCAAATTCCACACTTTCACCCGATTATCCAGATGACCGCTGACTAACGTGCGCGCGTTGGGGGTGAGAGCGATCGCGGTGACATCGGCAGAATTCGGCAGGGTCAAGGTCAATCGTCCGGTTTCCAACTCCCACAACTCGATGCCTCGGGGGCTAGCGGTGGCCAAGGTGCGCTGGTTGGAGGTAATCGCCACCCCTTGTACCCCCCGATTTGCCGCATCCGGCACTCTGCGGTTCAGGGTATTGAGAATTTCGCCCGATCGCAAGTTCCATAAAATGACCTTGCCCTCCGCATCTCCACTCACCAAAGTGCGCTTGTCCGCACTTATCGCCAATGCCTTCACCGGCGCGTCATGCCCGCGTAAAGTCGTCAGTAACTCCAATCCGCGCCAATCCCACAGTTGGATGCCCTGGTTCCCGCTAGCGGTGGCCAACAAGCTGCGATCGGGACTGAGGGTCATTGCTCTCACTTCTCCGGGCGTGGCGATCGCATTAGCCAATTCTAACCCTTCCCATCCTAAATTCACTCCAATCCTCGGCGCGAATTGCAAAAAGCGATCGATAGGAATCGCGGCATTGACAAAGGTGGCATTTTCGTTTAATCTTGCTTGAATCGCCACTGCCCTTCCCCAAGCATCTAACACCACGCCACCGCTGAGAGTGGGTTGCAATGCACTGGTATAGATTAACCGATAGTCCGGGGAGGGAGTATTGCCCGGAAAAGATACCCACTCCCCGGCAGCAAATAAAGTGGTTTGCGGTTCGGTGGCCACGGCGAGATAGATATTCGAGTCCGAAGGAGAGGCAAGCTGTGCCACGGGATAGTCGCGATCGCTGGTAAACTCCACCACCGCCAAATCCCCCCCGGGCAAACGCCGCACGCGATCGCCACTCACCCGATAGCGCCGACCATCCGCCGTGAAAAGCTCCCACCTCTCCCCCCCCGAGAGCGCTTGCTGGGTAGTGAGAACCGAGTAAGTATTCCCCTGTCGCCCCACGATCGCCCCAGAACCGCTCGTTTCTCCGGAAATATACACCGAGATATTTTTGGCAATCTGATTCAACTCCGCGATTGCCAGTGGCGCATTCCCCTCTCGCGTCTGCGCGATCGCCCGCGAAGGTAACGCGGGGGGAAAGCCGGTTCCGGTTGCGATCGCCGCCCCGAGTAATATCGCCGTCATCTGTTTGAATAAACCCATAAGGTTAATCCGCCATCAAAAATAAAGTATCAAAAACATCCCTCGGCCAGGGGGCATATTGTCTGCACTCTTGCATTCGGAGGGATCGGATCGCACAGGATTAGTCCGCTGAGGCGGACAACGAAAAGCCCAGGCGCGATTTCAATCCCTCGCATCGATTGGCTTTCCGTTCCGTCTCACTGCTGCGACACTTCCCAGATTTTGATATCCCACCCGCCTGCAACCAGGGTTTGGCCGTCTGGGGTGAAGGCGATCGCCTGGGCGAAGGTGGGGAAAACATGCAGCAGCGCGCCGGTTCGCACGTTCCAGACGCCGATCGCTTCCTCATCCCCTTCTTTCCCGCTACTGACGAGGTTCTCTCCGTCCCGGGTAAAGGTCAAATCCACAAACGATGCTGCCGGATCGCGGGCGAGGGTGCGAAGTAAATCCCCGGTGGCAATATCCCACAGGCGAACGCTACCCTCGCTACCAGTTGCCAAGGTTTGATTGTCCGGACTGATGGCCAAAGCGTTTACGGGGTTGATATCGGCGGAAATCGTGCGAACTAACGCGCCATTATCCACCCGCCAGATTTTCACCAATCCGTCATCGCTGCTGCTGGCAACCAATTGCCCATCCGGACTGAGGGTTAATCCCAAAATCGAACTCCCATGTGAGTTAATCGTGAGGGTGGATTCGCCGGTATTGAGATTCCAAAAGATAATCGTGCGATCGCGACTGCTGCTAATCAGGGTATTGCCATCCGGGGCGATCGCCACACTGGTGATTTCGTCCCCATGTTCGGTGAGGGTATTTTTTAATTCTCCCGTTCGCAAATCCCAGATTTTTAGGGTCGCGTCTCCTCCGCCACTGACCAAGGTTTTGCCATCCGGGGCGATCGCTAACGCGCCGACGCGGGTGGAATGTCCGGGCAAGGTGCGAATCAACTCCCCACTTCGCAACGACCACAGATTGATCTGACCGTTATCCGGTCCGAGATGACCGCTTGCCATCACCGACCCTTCTGGCCCGATCGCGAGCGAAACCGCATCCCGCGACGCTTTCACCGGTTCGCAACTGCGGTTTCCTTCCCCATCGCTGACGCATTTTTCTATAGTCGAATCCCGGTCGATTCCCGAGGGTTGAAAGTTTAAAATACTGGTGAGTACGGCATTTTGCCATTGGGAATTGGCCGCCGCGATCGGCATTTCCTCTGGGGTGGCAATTTCGTCAGGGATATCCAGTTCTTGCGCCCCTGCGGTTTCCTCGGGGGTATCCAGTTCTTGCGCCCCTGCGGTTTCCTCGGGGATATCCAGTTCTTGCGCCCCTGCGGTTTCCTCGGGGGTATCCAGTTCTTGCGCCCCTGCGGTTTCCTCGGGGGTATCCAGTTCTTGCGCCGTTGCGGTTTCCTCGGGGGTAGGGGATGGCGAGGATAATTCTTCCGCCGGGGTGGAAGCGATCGCAGGTTGTTGCGCGATGGCAACATACTCTTGTGGAATCAGCGCCACTGGTTGCGAACTCGCGATCGCCTGACAGAGAAATGCCGCCAGTTCCCCGCGACTCACTGGTTCGGTGGGATTCAAGATGCGGCGATCGGGATAATTCACCACCAGTCCTTGATTTACCCCTGCCGCGATCGCATTGCGGGCAAAATCCGGAATCCCATCCCAATCTGCCAGAGATGCTTCCAAAATCGCCATCGGATCCGAGGGGGATTCGTACTTCAACCCCCTTGACAATAACGCCAACGCTTGCCACCGAGGCAGTTCCTTCGTCGGATTGAAAATTCGACCGGAGTAACTGGAAATAAATCCCCGGGTATAAGCTGCTTCGATAATATCCCGCGCCCAATAATCCGTAGGAATATCCACAAATTCAATTCCGTCGCGCACCTGTTCGGAGTCGGGAAATGCTCTGCCAATCACCGCCGCATATTCCACCCGCTGCACCGGATCCTCTGGGCGAAAATTTTCCTCGGAAAACACCGTCAGAATGTCCCGCGCGGCCAAATCTTCAATGCAACTGCGCGCCCAATGGTTCTGAATATCGGAAAAGACCACCTGCGCCCATACCGGAAACGGTAGTGAAACCCAAAACAGGGTGCCCCCTGCCAATATCAGCACTGACAAAGGCACCCGGGGTGGGGATTTCGCCGCTTCCCTCCCTCCGGGTAGGGAAACTGCTTGACCTCGCGCCACCGTTGGATGAGTGCTACCACGAAAAATCGTCGGGAGTTTATGCCAGAAGTTCATCGCTAACCACAACCATGCTGCCAAAAGTGTTAACCTGGGTGAGCATCGCCTCTCCCCCGAGTTTATCTTAATGAATTTTCCGGGAAAAAAACAGTCTGCGACTCTGGAAAAGGCGGTGCTTTCACTCATCGGTTACATCGTTCTCCACCAGGGGAATCAATTTTTCCCGACAACCCAGGCAAATGCAAAAGTCTGTTTTCCCTTTTGCACCGTCTCAACCCTCGCCATTTTTCTCTCCTATCCGGATAGGTTGTTCAAAGGTTGGTGCTGGTTTTTTCTCTGGAGGAAATTAATGCGTTTCGCTTTCCTTACTCGTTGCCAGCACTGGTAGGGTAAGCATTGCCCACCCTACAATTTACTGCCCCATGCATTCTTCCCCAATTCGATTAAACCGACTCGCGCGAAACTAACAGAATATCTTGCGCGGATAAAAACTCGCTTCGACCGCACCAAGACCCATAATAAATCGGTTGCTTCACGGTTAAACCGAATTTTTCGCACTGCTGTAGCACAAATTCCTCTTCATAAGCAACGGCGGATTCCGGAACCTCTTTGCTGATGGTGCGATACTGGTCAAACTGATAGTTGAATGCAATATTGCTCTGGGCCGATTCTATCAAAGCGCGCGATTCTTCATTGAGCAAATAAAGGGTCAGCAATGCGCGTCCGCCCACTTTTAAAACCCTGGCAATTTCGCTGAAGTAATTCTCCAATTCTTCGGGTAAAATATGCGTTAAAACCGAGGTTAAAAAGACAAAATTAAAGTTCTTTTTGGGGTAAGGGAATTGATAGTTACTGGCGCTATAGCGTCCCGTAGGATTGTAAGATTTATTGTAAATATCCGCCAGTTGGAAGTGAAAATTGGGATACTGAGGGGTAATAAAGTCTTGGCACCATTTTATCCCGGTTTCGACGATATCAAATCCTTCGTAAGTGCCTTGTGGGTTGAGATATTCGGTCAGGGGAACCGCCATCCGTCCCACACCACATCCCACATCTAAAACGCGATCGTCGGGTTGCAATCCGCATAAATCGATAAAATAGCTGGCAAATTCGCGGCCAATCATTTTAAAACTCCCCCCGACAAATAATCGTAAGGGTTTGGGGGGGAGTAATTCGGGGGAGTGTTTCGATTTGATTGTGGATGGTTGATTGACCATAAAAGGTTGGCTTTAGAGTAGGGATGGGAGATGAAACAAAAGGGTGAAAATGGGTGGGAATGTTGGCTGGAAATAGGCTGTTAAGTGTGTCTAAAACCAGGGGTTCTGGGGGAGGCGGAGCCTCGGGGAGACGTTCCCAGGCAAGAGCCTGGGAACGAGTTAAGCCTGGGAACGAGTTAATCTCCGGAAAAGAAAGGGTTACAAGACGCGCAGGAGACTGGGGATAGAAGCGATCGCCTCTAACTGGCGAATTTCCTCTAATGCCTGGTTAAAATTGCCTTCGCGCACGTCATGGGTGACTACCACAATTTCCGCCCGGTTGTCGCGCATTCCGATTTGGACGACGGATTCCAAACTCACCCCATTGTTGCCGAAAATCGTGCCTAATTGACCGATAACGCCGGGATAATCTTCGGTAAGAAAGCGGGTGTAAAATCGCGTCATCACATCTTCCATTGGGGCGATCGCGCAATAATGGTGATGCGTGCAACTCAGTAGCGGATGAGGAATCGGTTCGGTTTCCGTTTTCAGCACTGCCGCCACATTTAAAATATCGGCAACCACCGCACTTGCCGTAGGACCAGCGCCGGCACCTTTGCCATAAAACATCACTTCGCCAATGGGTTCTCCTGACAAGAAAATGGCATTAAATACCCCATTAATATTGGCCAAGGGATGAGATTTCGGCACCAAGGTGGGATGTACGCGCAACTGCAATCGGTCTTCGGTGGATTGTGCCGATTTCGGGTTATCTTCGCGCTTAGCGATCGCCAGCAACTTGATAACAAACCCGAGTTTATCCGCATAGGCGATATCCGCCGCATTCACCTGACGAATGCCTTCGGTATAAATTTCTTCGCGCTTAATGCGTCCTGCAAATGCCAAAGAAGCGAGAATAGCAATTTTATCTGCTGCATCCAACCCATCCACATCGGCGGTGGGGTCTGCTTCAGCGTAACCCAAGTTTTGCGCGTCAGCGAGAACCTCGGCAAAATCAGCCCCCTCATCTTGCATTCGGGTGAGGATATAGTTCGTGGTGCCATTGACGATGCCGATCGCGGTATGGATCCGGTTGCTGCCTAAGGATTGTTTTAGGGGTTGAATCACCGGAATACCGCCGCCCACTGCTGCTTCTAGCATGACATAGATGCCCTTTTCGTTGGCGGCGGTAAAGATTTCTTCGCCGTAACGCGCGATAACCGCTTTGTTGGCGGTGACGATATGTTTCCCGTGGGAAATTGCCTGTAAAATGAGCGATCGCGCCGGTTCGAGGCCCCCGATTAATTCCACCACAATATCAATTTCGGGATCGGTGACGATCGCTTCTAAATCCGCCGTCAAGATATCCGTCGGAATGTCCACCGAACGGGGTTTATCCGGCGATCGCACCCCCACTTTGGCGATTTCCAATTCCTGCAATAACGGATGACGCCCCGCCGCATCCAGCAGGATTTGCGCCGTTCCCGTTCCAACCGTTCCCAATCCCAGTAAACCGATTTTGAAAGTCACAATCTTTTCATCCGTAACCGACTATTTCAATCCCATCAAAGGGATTCGTAGAGACGCTTGTGGCGTTTCTACTCCCACCAAGCACGTTGAGGGTATCCTACCACAGTTTGAACGCTTCGCACCCACTTGTTTTCCCTTGCATCTGATTTGTGCAATTGGGCAGGGATCCGCCACCGAGCTGCATGGCGGATCGCGGTCCAGAGCGCCACGGTTTCCCCTAGGGCGATCGGCGCGCCCTAGGAGGGGCGATCGCAATTGGCACTGGGCGCAGATGGGGTGTCGTTATTCAGGAGTTCCACATCGGCGTATCAGTCATTAGGCATCTGAAAGGGTGGGCATTTTGTCCTCATAGTTTTGCCACCCCCCGGCAAACATGATGCAGGCGTTCATCTGGCACAATCGAGTGCATTCATCATTTCTGGGAAAACCCGGGGTTAAGCGATTGTAACTGTTGGTGGTTTAAGCGATTAGTCATTGAATTGGGTTCCGGTAGCGTTCTGGAGGTTCGCCCTGTGCGAACGCTGATTTTCGTTCCCTTGATGGAGCGTGCTAATATAACTCGAAATTTATACTAAATATTTTTAAAATGCCCCGTTAGAGGGTATCGTGCGATGCGATCGGCACCAGTGACTTTAGCGCCTCTCAAATAAAAGCGGTTTTGTAAACTGAACTTGCAGCAGGGTAGCTGAATGAACTTGCGCGATGCACATGAGACAAATTTTGTCAATCTTTTTTTTAAACGGAGGCTGGAGAAGGTGCGAAGAGACCGAGAAATCCATAATTGGCGGTGACTTCTCGATTAAAGTAGGAAAGAGGGGTCAGCGCGATTTCAATCCCCTGAGAATCGGATTGTGGCATAATCGAGTGGCAACCATGCAAGCGAAGAATGGTGTCATTGAAATTCTCGCGTCCCTCACGGGGGTAGGGTCATCAGCAGTTAGTACAACAGAATCACTGGTAATATGCGCGGAACAATACTTGGTGGGCGGTACAATATCATCAATACCTTGGGGAGTGGCGGATTTGGCACCACATTTCTGGCCCAGGACCGGCATCTCCCCGGAACTCCGTTGTGCGCGGTTAAGCAATTGAAACCTGTGGCAACAGATCCGGCAACGCTACAGATTTCCAGACGATTATTCGATACGGAAGCGAAGGTGCTGCACGAGTTAGGACATCACGAGAGCATTCCGAAGTTATTTGCCTATTTTGAAGAAAATCAAGAGTTTTATTTGGTGCAGGAATTCGTCGAGGGACGGGATTTAAGTGAAGAAATCGTTCCGGGCGATCGCCTGGATGAACCGGCGGTGATTTCTCTGCTGCAAGAACTGTTAGAAATATTGGCTTTCGTTCATCAAAAAAATGTAATTCATCGGGATATCAATCCGCGCAATATCCTGCGGCGCAAGGGAGATAAAAAATTAGCGTTAATTGATTTCGGCGCGGTGAAACAGCTCACCACTCAAATGGTGAATGCCGGTTCGCAATCTCCGGTGAGTGTCTGTATAGGGACTCCCGGATATCTTCCCAGCGAACAAGCGAATGGCAATCCGAAACCCAGTAGCGATATTTATGCGGTTGGGGTTCTCGCCATTCAAGCGCTGACAGGATTGAGTCCGACTCAATTTCCCCTAGATCCGCAAACGAATGAAATTAACTGGCATGATGCGGTAGAAGTCAGTACGCCGTTGCAGAACGTTATCGATAAAATGGTGCGCTATGACTTTCGCGATCGCTATCCTTCAGCAGTGGAAGCGTTGCAGGCAATCAATGATTTGAGGCAACCCACGGCGGCGACATTTCCGGTGTCTCCGGCGTTGGTTGCGCCACCCAAACTGACGGCGGGGCGATCGAAACTTCTCGTGGGGGCGATCGCGGTGGCGGTTCTCGGTCTCGGAACTGCGATCGCGTCGGTTTCGATTATGAATACGATTAATTCTTCTACCGCCAGCGAATTGTATAGCAAAGGGCTAACCCTTTCGAGTTTGAATCGCTATGAAGAAGCGCTGAAATCGTTTGAAAAAGGGCTGAAAATTAAGCCAGATTTTGTAGACCTGTGGGAAAGTAAAGGAGAAACGCTGTATGAGTTAAATCGGTATGAAGAGGGACTAGATGCGTTCGATCGCGCCATTCAATTGAGTCCGAGTTCTGTAATGGGTTGGCGGGGACGGGGATATGTGCTGAATCAATTAGAGCGCTTTGAAGAGGCGATCGCGGCGTTTGAAAAGGCGATCGCTCTGTCTCCAGACTCCGCTCAATCTTGGTCTGGCAAAGGAAATGCCCTGGTGAAGTTACAGCGCTACGAAGAAGCGATCGCCGCCTATGATGAAGCGGTCGAGTTGCAACCAGACTATCCGGAAGCGTGGTACAGTCGCGGGTGGGCTTTGCATCAATTAAATTCCTACGAAAAGGCGTTTGAATCTTACGATAAAGCGGTTAATTATCAATTTGATTATCCCGTAGCCTGGTATCATCGCGGCAATGTGTTGATGCAAATGAAGGAGTATAAAAAGGCGGTGGAATCTTACGATAAAGCCGTGCGATTTCAGCCGAATTTTCATCAAGCGTGGTACAGTCGCGGCAGTGCGTTGTCTCATTTGGAAAAGTATGAAGAGGCGATCGGGTCTTATGAAAAAGCCGTTAAATTCAAACCCAGCTATGAAGAAGCCTGGTATCATTTAGGCTGGGCACGCCACGAGCTGCGTCGCTACGAAGCGGCGATCGATGCCTACAACAAAGCTCTAGATTTAAACCGCAATCACAATCGCGCCTGGTACAACCGAGGCAACGCCCTTTACAATTTAAACCGCTATCAAGAGGCGATTTATTCCTATGATGAAGCCGTGTATGTGAAACCAGACGATGCCGAATCCTGGTATGGAAAGGGCAATTCTCTGGTCAAATTAACCCGCTATGAGGAGGCGATATCCGCTTATGAAAAAGCCTTGCGCTACCAACCGGATTACAACGCCGCTAAGGACGGCAAAAAACAAGCCGAAAAAGAAATAGAGAAGCGTCAAAAAGCACAAGAAGAAGAGCAAAGTCGCTAATGTTAATACTCCTTCTGTTGGATGAGAACGGTACGAACCCGATGGGTGGGAGGATAGCAACCTGCAGCGAGACCGCTTTCGCAGATAATTGCGATCGACCCGTCTTTCTCATTCCCGATATCGATCCTGCATCCAACTGGGGCAATTTTTCCCGCGATATAGCTGAGGCAAATTGTGGTAAAATATAGGGTAACTTTGCACAAAGTGGAGGAGTAATGGCGGAAGTGACAGCGGAGTGTCAGGGACTCCGTAGAAACCAACCCCATGTCTAAAGCCAGGGGCTTGTACTTCTAACCACCTGACCAGCCTAAA
>NZ_JAYFEQ010000872.1:0-203 GCF_055795085.1 Phormidium sp. CCY1219
ACCTGCCCACCGGCGATCGCGCCGCCCACCTGCAACGGGCAATTGAGTGCTACCAAGCCGCCCTCACCGTCTGGACCTGCGAGAGCGCTCCGACTGATTGGGCAATGACCCAAAACAACCTGGGTTCTGCCTACTCGGACCTGCCCACCGGCGATCGCGCCGCCCACCTGCAACGGGCAATTGAGTGCTACCAAGCCGCCCTC
>NZ_JAYFEQ010000873.1:0-242 GCF_055795085.1 Phormidium sp. CCY1219
CAATGGTTTTTTTCCAGCCCTGGAGTAGTAGTAGGGAAATAACCATTAAGCCAACGCAATGGTTTTTTTCCAGCCCGGGATTGGACTGTTGGCGAAATAACCATTAAGCGAACGCAATGGTTTTTGGCTCTACCAAACTTACTATGGAAAGTTGCGGCCAAAAATGCAATCAAACCTTTGCCAGCAGCAATATTGAGTCCTCTGCAAATTTCTTTCCTTATCAAGAACAGGCAAGGCTGGCC
>NZ_JAYFEQ010000874.1:0-40420 GCF_055795085.1 Phormidium sp. CCY1219
AATGATATGCTAAGAGAAGCGAAATTCAATCATCGGGGCAGGGCACTTAAGCAATATTTGCATTGCATTTAAGTCCTAGTTGCCGCCACGGGTTCAGTATAGACGATCGCCCTCTCCTTTGTCAAGGGATGGGAGAATTTGCCGGCCCACCCATGACGAGGCGTGGATTGAAACCCAGGCCCGGTCATGGTTTGAGTTAAGGAACGAGACGCTGCGATTCCACAGGGGTTACACCACAGTTACGTTGCGATTGCCGAAATCCAGGTCTTCGAGACTTTCGGCCACATCCAGGGTAACAGTGTAAGCGCCTGCTTCCGGGAAGCTGGGGGAAAAACCAGTCGGCAGCACTTCCCGCAAACTGTAGGTACCCGGGAGCAAATTGGCAATTTCATATTCACCGCGCTCATCAGTAACGGCATTGGGTTCGTTCGGATCGAACAAGCCATTTTCGTTCACATCCAAATAAACCGTTACCCCCTCAAACGCCGGTTCAGTAAGAATCGGTGGGTTAGTGCCATCGGGAGTACCACCGTCGGTATCCGGGCCAAACACGCCAAGCAAGTCATCAGTGGTTGCAAACACTTGCGCCTGGGAATCGATTTCGCGCAAACTGCTCAACGATGCATTCGGCCCGACGCCAAACGCGCGCAGGTTCACATCAGAAGCTCGCAATCCGGTGACTTCATCGAGATAGTCCAAGCTATCATCCTCGCCGTCGGACATAAAAATTGCATTGGCATTGCCCGGGAGAGTGCCCAGAGAGGCGATCGCATTCTGTGCCGCTTGCAATCCTGCCTCAAAACTGGTTCCCGCTTCAACGCCAAAGGATTCTACGGTAATCGATTGCAGGAGTTGGTCTACATCATTGATGCCGTTATTGTCCGCATCTGCACCGGCTGCGATCGCCATTTGCATGCCACTGGTAGCCAAATCCATATCCAGTAGCGCGCCAGTTTTGCCAAACACCACCAGAGAGACATTTGTCGTTTGAGCCAAACCGCGATCGCGCAACTGTTGATTCAATGCCTGAAAACCGGCCAACTGAGCATCTAACACCGTATTGGCCAATCCATCATTATTCACATCCCCCACTTCCGTCCCTTCAATTGCATCCAGGGTACTGCGGGAAACATCCACCACATAAATCACATCCGGCGAATTGCCAGCAATCAATCCGCGATCGCGCACCCCATTCCCATTAAAATCAATCCACTTAGTTCCACTTACCGAGGCACTGCCTTCCAGGATATTCCCGAAATCCTGATTTTCCACCGTTTCGTTCAATCCAAGCTGCACCAAATATCCATCGCCGGATTCCGGGAAAGTTTGCGAAACGCCGGCATTCACCGCCTCGCGGACGATATACTCTCCCGGCGCTAAACCGGTAAACTCATAGCGCCCTTCCTCATCGGTGACCACACTCGGTTCGCTGGGGTCGAGTTGTCCGTTGTTATCTAAATCCAGGTAAATAGTAATTCCACCGAGTCCGGGTTCTAACGCTGGGTCGCTAGCGCCCCCACTACCCCCACCGGTTCCGGGGTTCAAATCGCCGAAGACGTCTAAAATCTCATCGGTGGTGGTGAAAATTTCTGCACCTTGGTCGATTTTGGTTAAATCAGCTAATGACGCAGAGCTTCCCACGCCATAGCTTCGTAAATTCACCTCGCGATTTTTCAGGGCAGTTACTTCATCTTCATAGGGGTCTTGGTTGTGCTTACCATCGGAGAGGAAAATGATGTTACCTTCTCCAGTGGGGGTGTTTAAGGCATTTAAGATGTCTTGGGATTGTTCTAAGGCATCTTCAAAATCGGTAAATCGTCCGACGCCTAAATCGGCAACTTCGATAGATTTGAGGGCATCTTCCACATCTAACGTGCCGTTACCATCAGCGTCGGCGAGGGGGGTGGCGTTGAGTTGCACGCCATCGGTACTCGGATCCATATCTACGGAAGCGGCATTGGTCCCGAAGACTACCACGCCCACATCGGCGGTATCGCCAAATCCCAGGTCGATGAGTTCTTGGTTTAAGGCGAGAAAACCGGCGAGTTCGGCATCGAGAATCCGGTTGGATTTGCCGTCGTCGTTGACATCGCCCACGGGAGTTCCGCGAAATCGGGCATTGGTACTGCCAGAAACGTCAATCACGAAGACCACATCGGGTTCGTCTCCTTGGATGAATTCGCCGTCTCGGATGCCGTTCCCATTCAGGTCGTTCCATTTTAAGCCGCTAATGCTACTGCTGGTGTTTTGGGTTTGAGAGGCGATCGCGATATATTGGATGATTTGCTCGAAGCTAATTTGGGTGATGGATTCGACGCCATAAAAACTGCTGATTTCTTGGGCGAAGTTGGTGCGATAAAATTCAAAATCAACCACGCTTGAGGTGCTTAAGCCTTGGGCTAACCCCGCACTAATCATAAATTCGTAAGTTTGCTCGAAGCTCACTTGCGAGAGGGATTCAACTTGGTAAAAGTTGGTGATTTGTTGGGCGAAGCGATCGCGATAAAAGTTGAAGTCAATAAATTCGGAGGTATTGAAGCCCGATGACAATCCAATGGTGGTTAGATAGGAAAAGGTCTGCTCGAAGCTAATTTGCGAGATGGACTCAACTTGATAAAATTCCCGCAGGTTTTGGGCAAAGGTTTCGCGATAATAGTCGAAATTGACGTACTGGGAGGGATTGAGTCCTTGGGAGAGTCCGACTTCGACCAGGTGGGTGACGGTTTGCTCGAAACTGATTTCGGACAGACTGGTGACGTTGTAGAAGCTGGCGATTTGAGTGCTGTAGTTGGTTCGATAGTAGTCTAAATCGATAAATTGAGAAAATTCGCGATTTTCTTCTAGTCCAAACTGGAGGAAGTGTTCTAAGGCGCTGCTGATTTCGCCTTGGCTAACGGCGGCGGCGACATCGGTATTTTGCGCTAAATAATATTCGGCGTCAAATAAGAAGCTGGGCGATCGCTGTTGTTCGGCCCCTAATGTAACGAAATGCTCGAATAGGCTGCTGAATTCTCCCTGGGCCACTGCAGTGGCAACCTCGGGGTTTTCCAAGCGATAAAAGTTAGAATCGAACCAAGCAAACGGATTGCGCCCCTCGGCGGCTCCAAATGTGATAAAATGCTCGATTAAGCTACTCACCTGTCCGGCTTGCACTGCAGCAACAACGTCGGGGTTTTGCTGGGCGTAGAATTCCGGATCGAACCAATAACCGGGGTCGCGACCTTCGGCTTCTCCAAACAGTCGGTAGTGTTGCTCTGCACTGGTAAATTCCCCCCGGGTGATGGCTGCTGCAACGTCGGTATTCACCGATAGGTAGTAGTTTTCGTCGAAAAGCACTTCGATGGAAAGGCTCATACAATCCCCCTAAATTGACTTTGGCAGTGTTGTCTGGTTTTTTGCCCGGGGAGTTCCCTTGGCTGAGGTAAAATTTTCGGCTTCCGTATTTTCTCGCAGATGGATGGCGATTGGTTTTATTTTTTAGGGAAAGGGAAATATTCCATACAGTTGGCGGGGGAGATGGGGCTTAATCCCCATTTTCGCTTACCCGTGATGGAGCACTACCGCCTGTAAAGACAGGCATAGCCGGAGAACTTCCTTTCATCGGCATCATTAGTTTTGAAAACCTGGATTAGAGCGTTTTTCAGAGTGATGCGATCGGCGTTGCGTGATTATTATTCTGACGTATTCTGACCGATATAGAATGGAGCGATCGCCTTAGACTGTAGGCATTTCCTTTACTATTTTACTCAGCTCCGATAAGGGGAATCAAGAATCGCTCGATTTCGTCAAGATAGGCTGTTAATCTTGTATGAATTCCTCTTTGTCGTAAAATTTCTAAACTCGTCTCTTCCCAACACTGGCGTTTGCGTTCCATATCTCCATCTGTCAGCATTTCTACCACAAATTTAGGATTTCTAATGCGACTGGGTTCTTCCTTTGAATTTGAACGAAGTCTATGTGACTCCTCATAAGGATCGAACGGTAATCGAGCCTTTAGTTCTGCTAACCGTTGGATTTCCTCTGGATTAGATAGAACCAACCCATTTAAAACCCAGGCTTCCCGCATTTTGTCTGCTGTGCCAATAACAATTTTTAATGAATTTTGTGTATTTTTGCGTTCGTTGCGGACTTGTTCTATCGCTGCTCTGCGCGCGGGTTGATTATCTAAATCGCGAATAAAAAGCACCGCTTTAATCTCTGGCGTTCTTTGAAAATAACCAATCAAATTAAGAATTTTAATAGAATTAGCTGCATCATATTTCAATGGGGGCATTCTATTCTTACGACGACCGCGAAACCTTGGCATCTGAATTCCTCGTTCTTCTGCCCACTTAAGGATATCGACAATATCTTTCCAACAAGAATGAGCGGAATTTTCTTTTAAACCGCTCCATCGAAATAGATATAGAAGTTGTTCGCGCTCTAGCCAATCGATTTTTTCGAGGAACACTCGTTCGGCTAGATAAGTAGCAGTTCTTGCGTCTGCACTACTTTCTACAATGACAATAAACTCAATCATGGTTTTCCCCTTCAAGCACCCAGTCTTCCTCCTCCGCATCCCAAATTTCGCCAGTAGTTAAAGTTTGTTGTGCCCATTCTATATCCGGATGTTCGTCTAATCGTTTGACAGGAGTAAATCCTGATTTTGGATTATTAAATACATGGACTTGAGCCGGGGTAAGTTCATCAAAGATATAAGGAGAATGAGTGGAAAAAATAATTTGCAAATTAGGATTAGAGAGGATAATTTCCTGAAAAACAGCGATGAGTTCTCGTTGTGCTTTGGGATGAAGTTCCTGTTCCACGTCATCGAGTAAGACTAAATTGGGTTGTGGAGGATTCATGAAAACAGTCAATAATCCGAGAGCGAGCATTGTGCCTTCGCTAATGGCATGGGCTGGAATGCGATCGCCGGTATTCATATCGAGGATAACTTCTTGTCCGACCATTTCCTGAGTTTCGTCGTAGGAAATGGCTTTTCCATCCACTTCAATTAAGCGTTGGCGATTGACTTTGACCTTAGCTCGCCTTATGCCTATTTTCCGTACCGGTGGAACAATTCGTTGCAATAGTTCCTGAAAAACCCCTAGCACTCACCAACAGTTTGTCTTGTTCACGGGTGGTTAAAAATTCAGGCGCTCTTTGATATCCAAAAATAGTTTTAAAGGGGGAATTCGCCAATCTACTCAGGTAATGGAGAGCTTCTAACACGGAGGTTTTACCAGAACTGTTTTGTCCCACCAGTGCGTGAAGACGCGATGCATCTAAATTCAGTTCTGTATCGTGATGAGTTTTGAAGTTCTGAAGTTTTACATTTTCCAGCATGGAAGTGTTTGCATTCTCTTGTCTGGGTGTTTACGGATAGGTAGGGAATCGGTGAATGGGGAACGGGGAACAGCGGTGGCGATCGCCACTCCCAATCCAGACCCCCTGCAATAGCCATTCAAATTCCGTTACCTCTCTTGATTATCCATGTTGCCAGTGCATTGGCATTTTCATTGAGGTAACATTTGGAGGGAGGGAAAACTCTGTGCTTTTATTCTAGCAAAATGCCTTTTTTGTCTACAGAAACCCAGCTCAGTAGTGTACGTAAAAGAAGAAGCACGGTGAATCGAACCAAACCTTAAACTGGGGAGATTTCCAATAAAAAAGCGCCTGAGTTGTCTCAGACGCTCATAGCATAAAACTGCTAAATTGTCAAGTGTAATTTACCCTTCCAGGGCGTTGGCACCGCCGACCACTTCGAGGATTTCTTGGGTAATGGCGGCTTGACGGGCTTTGTTATAGGTGAGAGTCAAGGTGCCGATTAGTTCGCTGGCGTTCTCGCTGGCGTTGTTCATGGCGGTCATGCGCGCGGCGAGTTCGCTGGCGGCGGCTTCTTGCAGTGCCCGCAGCAGTTGGTTATTCAGATAAAGCGGGAGCAAGGCTTCCAGAATTTGGGTGGGGTCTTGCTCGAAAATCATGTCGCGGGGGAAGGTGTCGGAGGAGGGGGTGGTGACTTTTTCCCGTTCGACTTGGAACGATCCGCCTTGGGTGGTGAGGCGGAAGATTTCATCGTCGGCGGCTTCTAAACCTTGCGGGTCGAGGGGCAGGAGGGTTTGCACCACGGGTTTGGAACTGATCAAGGAGACGAATTTGGTATAGACCAATTCCACGCGATCGACGCTTTCGGATAAGAACAGGGAGAGCAATTCGTCGGCAATTTCCGAGGCTTCTGCGGCGGTGGGAATCTGTTCTAAGCCGGTGTAGTTGGCGTCGATGGGGGCGTTGCGACGGGTGAAGTATTGGGTGGCTTTGCGCCCGACGAGGACGTATTTATAATCGAGTCCTTCGGCTTGCAGTTCTTTGGCGCGCGCTTCGGCGCGTTTGATTAGGTTGGTGTTGTAGCCACCGCACAGACCCCGATCGCCGGTAATCACCAGCAAGCCCACAGTGTTGACTTCCCGTTGTTGCAACAGGGGCAAATCCACGTCTTCGAATCTCAGGCGAGATTGCAAGCCGTAGAGGACCTGGGCCAGGCGATCGGCAAACGGGCGAGTTCCGAGAACCTGTTCTTGAGCGCGGCGCACCTTGGCGGCGGCGACGAGGCGCATGGCTTCGGTAATTTTTTTGGTGTTTTTAACTGACTGAATGCGATCGCGAATCGCTTTTAAATTTGCCATAACAAAAAATCAAGAATGAAGACTTAAGAATTCCCTAATGATGAAGAATGAAGAATCGAGCCGGCATCACCATTGCCTCGGTGAATTCTATGCGACTCAATTCTTCATTCTCGAGGTGACTAAGCGGCTGCCATGAAGGATTGCTTAAATTCGTTAATGCCTTCCTTCAACAGATTTTCGGCTTCTTCTTCCAGCTTCTTGGAGCTTTGAATCACTTCGGCATACTTGGGCTTGTTCGTCCGCAGATATTCGCGCAGACCCTTGGTAAATTGGGTAATTTTATCCAAGGGAACATCATCTAAATAGCCGTTAATGCCGGCATAGATAATGGCCACCTGTTCGCTGACGGACAGGGGAGAATATTGTGGTTGCTTGAGTAGTTCGCGCAGGCGCTGACCCCGGGCCAATTGCTTCTGAGTGGCCGCATCCAGGTCGGAGGCGAACTGAGAGAAGGCTTCGAGTTCGGCGAACTGAGCCAATTCCAGTTTCACTTTGCCGGCCACTTTCTTCATGGCTTTGGTTTGGGCGGCGGAACCGACTCGGGACACGGAAATCCCGGCGTTCACTGCGGGACGCAGACCGGAGTTGAACAGGTCGGAAGACAGGAAGATCTGCCCGTCGGTAATCGAAATCACGTTGGTGGGAATGTAGGCGGAAACGTCGCCGGCTTGAGTTTCGATGATTGGCAGAGCGGTCATGCTGCCTTCGCCCATTTCGGTGCTGAGTTTGGCGGCGCGTTCGAGCAAGCGAGAGTGGAGGTAGAAGACGTCGCCGGGATAGGCTTCGCGACCGGGGGGACGACGCAGGAGGAGGGACATCTGGCGGTAGGCTTGGGCTTGCTTGGAGAGGTCATCGTAGATCGCCAAGGTGTGCTTGCCTTTATACATGAAGTATTCGGCGATCGCCGCACCGGTATAGGGGGCCAGATATTGCAGGGTGGCCGGTTCGTTGGCGTTGGCGGCGACGACGATGGTGTAGTCCATCGCGCCTTTTTCTTGCAGGGTGCCGACGACTTGCGCCACGGTGGAGGCTTTTTGTCCGATCGCCACGTAGACGCAGATCACATCTTCATTTTTTTGGTTGATGATGGTGTCTACGGCGATGGTGGTTTTCCCGGTTTGGCGATCGCCGATAATCAACTCGCGCTGTCCCCGTCCGATGGGAATCATGGAGTCGATGGCGGTGATGCCGGTTTGCAGGGGTTCGTACACGGACCGCCGTTCGATAATCCCTGGGGCGGGGGATTCGATCAGGCGGCTTTCGCTGGTGTCGAGTTCGCCTTTGCCGTCAATCGGACGGGCGAGGGCATCTACGACGCGACCGCTGAGGGCGTCGCCTACGGGTATCTGGGCGATTTTGCCGGTGGCGGTGACGTTGGATCCTTCTTGGATTTCCACCCCGTCTCCCATCAGCACTGCGCCCACGTTGTCTTCTTCGAGGTTGAGGGCGATGCCGATGGTTCCATCTGCAAATTCCAACAGTTCGCCGGCCATTGCTTTTTCTAGGCCGTAAATCCGCGCAATGCCGTCACCAACTTGCAATACGGTACCGACGTTGGAAACTTTAACTTCCTGGTCGTACTGCTCAATTTGCTGGCGAATAATATTGCTGATTTCGTCGGGTCTGATGCTGATCATGGCAGTTTTTCGCTATGAATTCTCTTGGGTTGTTTGTTGTAGATCTAAGGGGGTTGAGGGTTGATTTTGGCGCTGGATCGCTCACCGCTCAACCGGAAACCAACGCTTCTGGGTTAGACGCTACTGAGACTAATCCCAATTCGCCGCAGTTGTCCGCGCAAGCTGGCATCGAGCACCTGAGAGCCAACTTTGATAATCACGCCGCCGATGATTTCGGGGTCGATTTTGGTGTCGAGTTCCACGTCGCGGGCGGATGAGATGGCGCGTACTTTGTCGCGGATGGCATCTTTTTGTCCGTCGTTGAGTTCTACGGCGGAGGTGACTTCGGCTAAGACGGTTTGATTGAGCTTGCGAAGCAGTGCGAGGTATTGTTGGGCGATTCCTTCGAGAAAAATCGCGCGCCGGCGATCGACGAGCAGCATGACAAAGTTACGGGTGAAGTGCTGTACCCCCTCGCCCATAATTTGCCCCAAGATGTCTTTTTTGGCTTGGTCTTTGATAAAGGGGTTGCTGAGAACTTGCTGCAGGTCTTCTGAGTTTTTCAGCACTTCGATGATGCCGCGCATGTCTTCGCCGATCGCATCGGTGAGGTTGTGTTCTTGCGCTACGGACATCAGGGCTTGCGCGTATGGTTCGAGAATTTCCGCTTGGACTATACTCATCGAGACCCTCCAAGCATGGAGATGCTGTTATCTACAAGTTTTTGCTGTTTGCCTTCGTCAAGCTGGGCTTTCAGTTGGCTTTCTACTCGTTCTAATGCCAGTTGTGTGGCTCTTTGCCGCAATTCGGCGATCGCTCGCTCTTGTGCGGCACTGAGGTCCTGTCCGGCTTCGGCTTGCAAGCGCTCTATGTCTTTTTGCCCTTGGGCCAAAATTTCTTCTTTGGCCACTTTGGCTCTTTCTTGGGCTTGCTCGACGATTCTTTGGGCTTCGGCTTGCGCCTGGGCGAGTTTTTTCTCGCGATCGGCTAGTTGTGCTGCCGCGTCTTTCTGCCGTTTTTCGGCTTCGGCGATCGCCTTTTCTATATTTTCCCGTCTTTCGGCTAAAATTTTCCCTAATACTTTTTGCCCAAAGTAAATCAGGACGCCGATGACGATCGCCAGGTTTACGATGTTGGTTTCAAATAAGTCTAGATTTAGACCGAAACCCCCTTCTGCCGCCTCTTCTACTGAAGCGATCCACCAAAAAGTTCCCATGATTCTCTTCGATAACTTCCTTTTCTAAATTCACTGGTTCTCTGGGACGTTTTTTGCGGGTTAGAGGAAAGGTTCTCGTTAATATTTAACCGTTAATTACTACCCTCTAACTATTGACTAACTCAGAGCCTAATAGCTTTTCGAGAATCTGGCGACTCAAGGCATCGACTTGCTGCTCTAGCGAACTCATCGCCGCTTGCTTTTGCTGTTCGATTTCTTGTTGCGCTTGTTCGCGTTGCGCTTGGGCCTCCCGTTGTGCCTCGGCAATTTTCTCAGAGACGATCTCCTGCGCTTCTTCTTGCGCTTTGGTAATTATCTCTTGCGATTCTTTCCGACTTTTCGCTAAGGCTTTTTCGTATTCTCTCGCCAAGTTTTCCGCTTTGGACAAGCGCTCTCGCGCATTCTGTTCGTTAGAACGAATATAATCCGCTCGCTCGTCGATCGCGTTTCCCAGAGGCTTGTAAAAAATGGCGTTGAGCACTACCGCCAGAATCAAGAATTGCAGCGCCATTAGGGGTAAGGTGGCATTAAAATCAAACAGGCCACCTTCTTCTACCGCTGTTTCAGCGGCTAGCAGGATTGTCCAATGCATCATATTCAATCAGCCGCTTGTGGTTGTTTGGGTCAAATTTCTATCAAGACCAGAAAATTTTCGCCAGTCGCAGAAAAGCGGGCGCTTTCCTACAACTGGCTGTCTATTTCTTAGGAGAAGGGGTTCGCAAACAGCAACACCAACGCCACAACCAAGCCGTAAATTGTCAGCGCTTCCATGAAGGCTAAGCTCAACAGCAAGGTGCCGCGAATTTTTCCTTCGGCTTCTGGCTGACGGGCAATCCCTTCTACTGCTTGACCCGCTGCATTACCTTGACCCAAACCCGGGCCGATCGCAGCTAAACCAACGGCCAACGCAGCAGCAATAACGGACGCAGCAGCAGTTAATGAATCCATGATTTTTTCCTTAGTTTACGAGTTGAACGACAAAACGAGTTTGATGGTCTTGCGCTTGGCGCTCTCCACACGAGTTTTCGCGCGGTCGCACTCTCAGCACACAGGCAATCGCTTTCCTTCCCTATTTTACGATCGCGATCGCCCTTTTTCTCTACTCATGCTCTTCCCCATGTCCTTCCATTGCTTCGCCTATATAGGCACCTGCCAATGTGGCAAAAATAAGAGCCTGAATTGCACTGGTGAACAATCCCAGTATCATCACCGGTAACGGAATGAATAAGGGGACTAACAGAATAAATACTGCCACCACCAGTTCGTCGGCTAAAATATTACCAAATAGACGGAAGCTTAGGGAAAGCGGCTTCGTAAAATCTTCCAGAATATTGATCGGCAACAAAATCGGGGTCGGCTCAATATACCGCTTAAAATACCCCAACCCTCGCTTGCTGATTCCTGCGTAAAAATACGCTAAGGAGGTCAACAGCGCTAATGCCACGGTGGTGTTAATGTCACTCGTCGGCGCTGCTAATTCCCCTGATGGCAATTCCAATACCCTCCAGGGAATTAGTGCCCCGGACCAGTTGGACACGAAAATGAACAGAAATAGCGTGCCGATAAATGGCACCCACGGACGATACTCTTTCTCGCCGATTTGGGTTTTGGCCAAGTCCCGGATGAATTCCAGGCCATATTCCATGAAGTTCTGCACGCCACTCGGCACTCTTTGCAGGTTCCGAGTCGCTACCATGGAAAGCACCACTAGCACGGCAATCACAAACCAGGAGGTGAGGAACACCTGTCCGTGCAGTCTAAAATTGCCAAGGAGCCAGTAAAAATGTTGGCCTACTTCCAACTCGGCAAGGAAAATACCACTCAATTGGTTTAATCCCTCGATGGTGTGCATTTAGGAACCTTCTCCCTTTCAGTTGAGGTTTCCAACCTGACGACAGCCTATTCGGCATCAGGCAGAAGGGTCGTTTGTAGGACGTAGACGAATAATGCGGCTTTATATGTCAGGAAACCCAAAAATATGGGCAATACCTGTAGCTGATTCCATTGGGTTGCAACTATAATCAACCCAGCGAATAATGCAAGCCTGGATTTACTTAGGCTGCTTTTCTCCCTCCCTAGCCGCTCGACGTCTCTTGCCAACATTCTCAAGTAAACCACACCCACGCACGCCCCGATCGCATAATTCAAGGCGACGTTTAAGGAGTAATAGAACCATGCAGACACAAACGCGATCGCGCTCATTACAAAGGTGTAGGCCAACAACTGGTTTTTGAGCTGTAGGTACTCCTCCATTGAGCGATCTACGTTCTCTTTAGCAGTCTCGCTTTCTACGCGCTCCTGCTCTTCGGATGGCTCCTGCCTTTCTGGGTTGGTTTCGGGAGATGGGTCTGACAAGTTCACCGTCTGTACTTTTCTCTCCAGATATTTCAACCTGGATGCTACAGGCCAACATGAATCATATCACGCCGGGTAACATTCCTTAAAAATTAATTAATCAATCCCCACAGATTTCTTTATTCTCTTCTCGGCAGATCCCTCCTGCCCCTCCCCTGTCTCTTTCGCCCCAGGCGCGCACCCCCACTCCCACCCCCGCTTTCGCACAACACACTTCGTCTCTTTTGTCAACCTTTTCTTCTACCCAATTCCTCCCCTCTCTCTCGGATCCATTCCGGTTGACCTAGGATTCCGATTGCAGATTGCTAACCCTAGCCAAGGTCGATGGCGGATGGGGGTGGCATTTGTCCTGCTTCTCTAGGCAATGGCGATCGGGTTTGGCGTAAAATACCATAAAAGGTTAATTTTATCAAGCCGATTGATTAAGCGGGGGATGGAAATCTCGCCTATACAAATGGCGGGGAATGGAAATCGTGCCGAGGCATAGCCAAAGTAGACATTAATTCGAGCGGGCGATTGAAATCGCGCCTATACAGGTAAATTCCGCCTACGCGGACTATTTTGAGGCTTGAGATTGATAAGGTGCGAGCAAGATACTGGCAAACCATGAAGTATTTCTCGCATTATTTAGAAGCCAAATAATCATCCCACAATTGCCGGAAAGCCGCTTCTAAATTGCCGACAAAACCTGGCAGATTAAATAACGGTAATTGGTCGCGCTTTGTGGTAAGATGATGGCGGTAGTATGCCAGCAATTGCGGATTATTGGCCACATCAATAGCCCGCTGTTCGTAATAGTCGCTGGTATTACAAATTAAGGAATTTAATTCAGCAGCAGCGCAGATACTCGCCCCCATGCGCGAGGCGTTGGTATTCCCGGCGCGGGTCAAAACGGGGCATCCCGCCCACAAGGCACTAATTGCAGTAGAACCGGCATTGTAGATAAAAGTATCTAAGAACAAATCTGCCAATCGATAGCGGGCTAAATATTCAGAATTGGGGAGTTTTTCGGCGAAAATCAATCGTTTTGCCTCCACTCCGCGCTGGTGGGCTTCCCGTCGCAAATTCGCCATCACGGTTTCGCTACCCTGAGTTAACCACAACACGGAATTCGGGACTTTTTGCAAAATTCGCATCCAGACATCAAACAAGTCTGGGGTAATTTTATAATGAGAATTGAAGCAACAAAATACAAACCCCTCTTCGGGCAGGCCAAATTGCGATCGCGTCATGGGGCGATCGCAAATTTCCATCGGCGAGGAAAAGAAAGCGTGAGGCAAATAAACAATCTCTTCAGTGTAGGATTGGGCAATTTCTGGGGTAATCAACCAAGAATCAGCGATCGCATATTGAATGAAATCCGCACCCATCGTATCCGGATACCCCAAAAACTGCGCCTGAATCGGGGCGGGTTGCAGCGCCAACACTTCCATCGCATTACCAATTGTCCTTCCCGCTAAATCGATAAGAATGTGAATGCGATCGCCATTAATCTGACGCGCCGCATCTTCGGGTTTCATCCCAGAAATATCCACAAAGCGATCGCATCCAGCGCGAATCGTCTCGGTAATCTCATCCGCATAATCGAGGGTAGAATAAGCATACACCTCAAACTGGGTGCGATCGCGATCGCGGAACATATCTTTCACGATTTTACCCACCGCATATTCCCGAAAATCCGGCGAAATATAACCAATTCGCAATCTCTCCGACGCGCTATTCGGATAGGAAAAATCAAGAGATTGTTTGCTTTGCGCCATTTTTTCGGCAATTTGCCTCGCATAGCGTTGTGCGAATTGCCGATGCAACTGCAAAGGAACCGGAAAATTACTCACGGCGAGGGGACTCGGAGAATATTCCGTTTCTCCTCGCAGATACTGTTCCAGGGATTCGATAAAACTACAAACGCAGCGTTCGTACTCTTCCCAATCGCAAAGTTTTAAGCGCAAGTAATTGATGTGACCCACAATATTATAATTCGCCGCATCCAGTTCCCGAACTTTGCGATAAAACAGTAATGCTACATCCACATTCCCTTCATATTCAGCAATTTCGCCCAGATTATAATAAGCTTCCGGGCAAGGTGAAAGTGCCAAAACTTGCTGATACAAAGAAATTGCCTTATTGCGATTTCCCTGTTGCTTGTATATACCGCCTAAATTTAACAGCGCCGGAACGTATTTCGGCTGCAGTTCCAACGCCCGAGTTAAGCCAATTTTTGCCCGTTCTAAATCCCCTTGCACTTGCCAAATACTAGCTAAATTCGCTTGTGCTTGGGCAAAATTACGGTTGTATTCCAGGGCTTTTTCGTAGCATTGGGCGGCTTCTACAAGGTTGTTTTGCTGTTGCAAAATTGTCCCTAAGTTATTGTAAGCACCCCAAAAATCCGGTTGCAAGCGAATGGCTTCGCGCAAACACTTTGCAGCGGCTTGAATGTCTCCGATCGCTTTGAGAGATTGACTCAAATAAAACTGCAATTCACCCGTTTCTGGGTTGAGTTGGATGGCGCGACGAAAAGCAGGAATCGCTTCGGAATGTCGGTTTAGTTTTTGCAGGGATTTGCCGAAGTTGGTAAGGGCGATCGCATTGTCGGATTCGAGGTTTAAAACTTGTCGATAGAGAGAAATCGCTGCTTCGTATTGCTGCTGTTTCTGGTAAGTGATAGCGGTATTGAGAATTTGCCCCATATCCGGTTTTGCAGCAGGGTTGGGTTGCGCGGAATATACCAGCGGGCGATCGCAAATTTTTACCCATCCATACTGCGTTAAACTGCGATCGCAATCGGCATTTTCTACAATATCGCTCAATATCAAAACCCGAAAATTGAGGCGCTCGCAAAACTCTTCCACCCCCATCGCCTGCAATTGCGCCTGAGTCATAACCACCACATCCCAAGTTTCGCGAATGCAGTGGAGTTGTGTGGGGGAAATCAACTGAATTTGTTCCCTGACTTCGCAGCGATCGTAAAGCGAATCGATGGGGGTATTTCCATCTTGCAGCAAGTGAACCTGCAATCGCGGTAAATCTACCGCATCGCAGATAATTTTCGCATCCACGCCACGCCAAAATAACCCCCGCAGAGTAGGCGTAACTCGGTGCATTTCTTGCAGGTATTGGTAAATCGATATCCGCTGATGTAACTCTTCACTGGGCCATCGGCGATCGCTGGGTTTCGTCAAATAAATACTGCGCTTTTCGGCTTCAATTTGATAAATCGCATCCAGCGGTTTGCCATCGAGATAATCCATCACCCGCCAGACATTTTGTTCCGGGCGATGATTGCGCCAAAAGGCTTCATACCCCTGGCGGGCTATTTCTCTCGCCGCCTCTGGCTGATTTAAGAAATACCGAATTTTTTCCCCTAATTCCTCTACATTGGCGTAAGTGACCAAATGCTTTCCATCGGCAAATAATAACTCTAACCCCGCTTGCGGACTAATTTTATCCGTCAGCAAAAATCCGCCACTGGCGATTACTTCAAAACTCCGCAAATTCAAATCTCCATTTAAGCTGACGTTGAGATTAATCAGAGAGTCGGCATAGATTTCGGCGGCTTTTTCGTGGGAAGTCTGCTGCTGATTCAGCGGAAAGTTATGCTGGCGAATCCAGTTTAATACATAACGGCGATAAGGGTGAAATTTTCCGGCTTGTCCCACAAATGACAAGGGATATTTGTAGGAAGTGCGGGGGGATTGGGGACGCGGGTAAATATGAACCACGGGCATCCAGAAGAGATTGGCAAAGCCGGCTTCTTGGAAATAATGCGCGTGGTGGCGATCGCGACTGAATAAATAGAAATCAAAGGATTCAGCCGCAGCATAATCGAGTAAGCGGGTAATTGGGTTATTTAAGTGGTGGGTATCCGCACAAAATAAAATTTTCGGACAGTCGATCGCCTGTAGGTTTTGCGGAAGCACTCGTTGAGTCGCGTCAGCTTTGACGATGACTAAATCCGGTTTTTGGGAAGTAGGAATCTGCTGGATAATTTCGGTGGCGTCAAATTGCCCTACCGGGGTTTTCATGGTGCGAAAGCGATCGCCTTCTATAATGGTTTCGCAGTCTGGGCTACAAAAAATCTCGTTCTGCGAGAATAAAATGGGCCGATAGAAGCTGCGCGAGCCTTGAAAAAATAACAGCACGTTTAAAGTGGGAAAAGACGCGCCGCCCATTGCAGTTTTTTGAGTGGATGCAGATTGCCCCAGGAGATTTTCTGCGGATACAATTCCCCCGCGATCGCCTTTTTTTTCTACCGCTATGGGAGTAGGTTCTGGCACAATATCGCGCCAAATTACCTCCCTATCCCCGGGGTGAAATGCGATCGGTTTTTGACTGGGAAAATCCGTTTTTTTTTCCCGGTTTGCTTCCGGGGTGATGGAACTGCGAGAGGGGCGATCGCTGGTGGGTTCTGATGTGCTACTTTCCAGCGGTTCTAAGGTAATCAACTGCTCGATTTCTTGGGTTTGAAATCCCAACGCCATCGGGCGCTTGACTTCGGGCAAAACCCCGATATCATATAACTCGGTTATCGTTCCCTCAATCCGCATCCAATGTACCGTCGCCCCGCTATTCAAATCGATAATTAGCAACCCACAGCGCGCCTCGGCATCTTTCTGCGCCAGTCGTTCGTCTAACAATAATCCGGAAAATGTGCCATCCCCCGATCGCGGTTTGGATAGTCCCACAATCGCGTAATTCTCCCAAAATGCCAATCCCCGCGCATACCCGGGACAAAATGTCACCGATTCGAATTTACCGGTGTCTAAATCTATATAGCCAAATTCTCCCGCGCCAGAGTTCAAAACCCACAATTTGCCGCGATAAAAGCGGGGGGAATGAGGCATGCTCAATCCACTTAGGATAATTTCATCGCTTTCCATATCGATGACAATACCGCCATCGCGCCGTTTGTCTCGCCACCCATCTACTACGTCGGACCGACTGCAGGCGGTGACGTAGCGCGGTTTCCCTTCTACTATTGCTAACCCATTTAGGTGACAGCGATCTTCGTTAATCATTTTGCTGATAAAGGGCGGTTTCCACAACGGTTTGCAACTGTGGCGATCGCTGGTGGTGGCTACACAGTTTAATAGGGTACTGATAAAAATCGGTTGTCCCGCTTCGGTTACGATAACGTCATGCACGTCCAAATCGCCCGTAGTATAGCCTATCCGAGGAACGTACAGTTTGTCATACCCTTGGTACAATTGCCCCGGGGCGAGTACGTTATCTAATTGCAACAATTGATATTTGGAACTTAGATAAAGCCGATCTCGACTACAATACAGTCCCATCGCCCGTTCGAATCGCCGCTGAAAGGCAGAAAATTGCCCGCTTTCGGGATTGACGCCAATCAGGGCTAACCAACCGGTTTGGTAGGTGGTGAATGCTAGACTGATTTGCTGTTGTTGCAACCACGGAATAAATTCGCGATCGCTGGTTAAAAATGGAGTGCTTTGTGGCATTTCACTAACGCTTCTGATAACAATACAAAGGCAGGCGATCGACCTTTTTTTAGGAAGATTTGCCCCTCTGTCTATTTTATGCGATCGACCCCCCGATTCATACAATTTTCGATCGGCAATGGTTTGGCGCTTCTCAAATCACAAGAATTCTCTTTCTCTCGCGATTCAGAACCCCCGCAGCAACATACCACAAAAATCCTGTTTTGTCAATAAATTTGTCAATAAAAAGCGGGCCATTGACATCGCGCCTCCGCTAGCCTTAGCGAAGCCATGCCCGAAGCGAGCTATAGTCCCCCGACGCGGATTCATACGCTCTCACTCCCCCTCACCCGCCCTCACTCATCCTCACTCGTTCACTCGTTCACTCGTTCCCAGGCGACCGCCTGGGAACGCCCCTCCTGAGGCTCCGCCTCCACCCAATCATTACAGATTCAGAACAGTAGATAGACGAGGGGAAGTGCCCTTCGCACCTCCCCTGCTGGATTACTCGACGATGAAGAAGTCCTCCAATCCCAGGGTATTGACATCGACGCCAGTGAGAATCGCGAGCAGCTCATCATTGTAACTGACAAAGCTATCCGTGCCATTACCGGTTATCGACAGTTGCTCGAAAGTGAGGTCAACCAACCCGATTAAGTCAAAGTCATCGGTATAGTCGAGGATGGTATCCGTACCGCGACCTTCGCCGATGACAAAGCGATCGCGATCGCCGCCTCCCGTCACCGTATCGTTACCCAAATCCCCCAGCAACCAATCGCGATCGCCGCCACCAGTGAGGATATCATTATCCTTGCCACCCCACAGCACATCATTGCCATCGCCGCCATCCAGGGAGTCCTCGCCTCGGTTGCCATACATGAAGTCCCCATCAGCGTCACCAGATAGAGTATCGTTCCCTAAATCCCCGAATAATTCATCAATGCCGGTGCCGCCGTTCAGGGTATCGTCATCTTTGCCGCCATGCAGCACATCATCGCCCTCGCCGCCGTTAACCCAGTCCATACCTTGGTTGCCATTGGCGAAGTCATTGCCCGCCTCCCCAACCAAGGTATCGTTGCCGAGGTCGCCGTATAACGCATCGCGGTCATCGCCACCGAGGATATTATCGTCATCCTTGCCCCCGTGAACCAAGTCATCCCCCAGACCTGTTTGGATAGAGTCCATGCCTTGGTTGCCGTGGATGGTATCGTTAGTCTGATTGCCAAACAGGCGATCGTTGCCTTCTAACCCTTGTATAAAGGTACGATCGGCTTCAGCCGTTAGCTCGTCAGCACCATTAGTGCCGATGAGAGTATCCAGAGGAGTGCTTACTAATAGTGAGATACTATTGTCGTTATAATTCGCCACAGCCAAATCCGGGTTGCTATCCCCCCCGAACTCTCCCACGGCGACAAACGCCGCTGCATTGCCCACAGCGTAGGTCGTTTGGCTACCGAAACCGCCCGACCCGTCACCCAGCAGCAGGGAAACTGTATTGCTTAGATAATTTGCTACGGCTAAATCTTGATTGTTATCCCCGTCAAAATCTGCCACGGCGATCGAGTACGGCCCGCTGCCCACGGGGAAGGTGGTTTGGCTGCCGAAACTGCCCGACCCGTCATTGAGCAGCACGGAGACGGTGTTATCGCTATAGTTCGCTACAGCTAAGTCCGGGCGATTATTGCCGTCGAAGTCTCCCGCAGCCACAACATAGGGATCGCTACCCACCGCGTAGCTGGTTTGGCTGCCGAAACTACCCGACCCGTCATTGAGCAGCACGGAAACGGTATTATCGATATAATTCTCCGTTGCCAAATCCGGGGTTCCGTCGCCGTCGAAGTCTGCCACGGCGATCGAGTACGGACCGCCTCCCACGGTATAGCTGGTTTCGCTACCGAAATTGCCCGACCCCTCACCTAGTAGCACTGAGATGCTGTTGTTATAATAGTTCGCCACTGCCAAGTCAGCGTTCCCGTCCCCGTTGAAATCAGCTACGGCGACGGAGTAGGGATCGTTTGCCACGGTGACGGTGGTGGTGGAAAAACTGCCCGACCCGTCATTGAGCAGCACTGAGAGGTCCTTGCTGCCGATGTTCGCCGTCGCTACATCCGGATTGTTGTCCCCGTTGAAGTCTCCTACGGCGATCGAGTACGGCTCGCTGCCCACAGGGAAGGTGGTTTGGTTGCCAAAACCCCCCGCCCCATCCCCCAGCAACACTGACACCGTGTTGTCGGAAGAGTTCGCTACGGCTACGTCGGAGTTCCCGTCTCCGTTGAAGTCTGCCACCGCAGCAACAAGCGGAGAGTCTCCGACACTGAAGGTGGTTTGGGCGGCAAAATTCAGGGTGTGGGGATAGGTGGCGAGGGTGGTGGCGGAAAGGGGTAAGAAGTCGTTTGTCCTTGGTCCTTGGTCTTTTGTCCCATCACCCATGAGCCATTCCCCCTTCCCATGTGCCTGTTCCCACTGGGGAAAAATTTCTTGCAGGTTCCAGGTGCCCCCTGCTTCAGGGTTGCCGGTGGGATGGCGGTTGGCGTAGATAGGGATGGGGAGATATTGGTATAGCTGTTGTAAAAACTCTTGTCCCTCGCAATCGGCGGCGACTTGGCATCCGTAAATGTAAAGTCGGTCAATGGGCCACTGTTGCAGTTGGGTGGCGTAGCGGGTCAGGGTTTCGCGGTTGAGAATGCTGTTGCCCAGGTAAAGGGTGCCGGGAGACCCGTGGGAAATCAGGTGGAGCGTGGTTGGCACCGGGGAATGCCCGGTTTTGAAGAACAGCTCAGCAATCTGCGCGATGCCATCTTCGTGGGGATGGAGGACCACCACTTCACTGTGGGGACGCACTCCGGCGGCGATCGCGTCCCATTGGTTAACCTGGGCGTCAATCACCACCAATTCCCGGGCACCTACGCCCTGGGTCTGTGTCTCGCCTTGCTCTCGGGATTGTATCGGTTGATGCCTTGTGTAATTTAGGATACTCATCTGCAATTCCTCTGCGATCGATTTTGAGTGATTGGGTCAGCTCGATTGTTATTTTTTTAACACGATTAAACAGCCGTTCGAGTATTGTCAACGGTTAACTCTATTTAACTCGGCTACCCGGACATCAACCTCAGTGAACTCCCGTAGATTCTGCTGCGATCGCTAATTGAATTAATGTTGAGAATTGGGATTGACCGCAACCTATGCAAAAACTACACCTCTCGCGCAGAAAGCTTTCCCATTGGGATTGGCAACCCTTTTGGCCCTGGTTTGGGGTCTTCATTGCAATTGCAGTTATACACTTTGATGGGATAAAATCAATCCAGGCAAAGTCAGGAAACGGTAACATTTTTAACCTAATCTTAACGGGTTTGTCATTGGTCATTGGTCGTTGGTCGTTGGTCATTTGTCATTGGTACTTCCACAAATGACAAAGGACTAATGACAAAGAACAAACCCCATGACTCATGGGTCATTGGAGAAATTTGCTCGTTTCCAGGGTTCAGCACGGACCCCCTGCCAGAGCTACTGCCTGTTATCTTCCTTTTCCCATACCACGAATTTACCAATTTGTCAAGTGCTAGAACCTATGAATCTTGCAGATTGCCAATATTAAATAAACTAGGGGAAGTGCGTTTCGCACCTCCCCTACTGGATTACTCGACGATGAAGAAGTCCTCACATGATTGTCATTGCAGCATTTCCTCGACATGAATGCACCACCACCTGCTACGCCAGGTGGTGGTGTTTTGATTGGAAGGGCTTATCCCTCCCCACAGGAGCCACGATCGCCCTGTTCTGGGAACGTTAGCCCAGCAACACCCCCAAGTGGTTTCCGTTATGGGGACTGTAGTGAAACTTTGACCGGGACTGCGACCTGTATGAACCGACTCTCTAGGATTTACAGGATGTTGCTCCATCTCTCAAGAGGCCCTATCTCCGGGTAGCTCGGAATCAGTGTTGCGCCCTTTACCGTACCGGTCGAGATGAAATGATTGTACCACAAACCTGTTGGTGATTCGTCGCTCATCCACTCCACTCACTGCTTTTCAGTGAATAGAGTGGATGAGGCTCCTGCAAACCTCGCCTGAGCATCAACCTGCTACGCGAGAAAAGGAGAGTACGGCGAACCTTATTCAAAATAGAGCGCGATCGAGAATGAAGACCGAAGCGATCGCGCTCTATTCAGAATGGGGTTTAGGCGATCGCGGCCATCTTCACATCACTCTCAGCCAGCAATTCCTGCAACTCTTCCGAATCAACCGTTTCTTTCTCGATCAGCATTTCTGCCAAGCGATCGAGAACTCCACGGTTGCCCACCAGCACTTCTTTGGCGCGGCGATAGGCTTGTTCCACCAAATTGCGGACTTCATCATCGATCGCCGCTGCTGTTTCTTCAGAGAAATCGCGCTCGGCCATGATATCGCGACCGAGGAACATATTGCCTTGCTGACGGCCCAGGGCTACCGGACCGAGGCGATCGCTCATCCCAAAGCGCGTTACCATTTGTCGTGCCACGCGAGCCACCTGTTGCAAATCATTCGACGCACCGGTGGTCACCTCTTCTTCACCGAAGACAATTTCTTCCGCGATCCGACCGCCCAGGGCTACCGCCATCTGATTTTGTAGATAGCATCGGCTGTACAGACCCGAATCCATCCGTTCTTCGCTCGGGGTGAACCAAGTCAGACCGCCAGCACGACCGCGCGGAATGATGCTAATTTTCTGCACCGGGTCGTAATCCGGCATCAGGGCACCCACCAAAGCGTGACCCGCTTCGTGATAGGCCACCAAGCTCTTGCGTTTTTCGCTCATCACCCGGTCTTTTTTCTCCGGACCGGCCAGGACGCGATCGATGGCATCGTTAATTTCATCCATCGAGATTTCGGTCAAATTGCGCCGTGCGGCCAAGATAGCGGCTTCATTGAGCAGGTTGGACAAGTCTGCGCCAGTAAAACCGGGACTGCGACGGGCAATTTTCTCCAGATCCACATCTTTGGCCAAGGTTTTGCCCCGGGCGTGAACCTTGAGAATTTCCAGACGACCGGCATAATCTGGGCGATCGACCACCACTTGGCGATCGAAGCGACCCGGACGCAACAAGGCTTGGTCCAGTACGTCGGGACGGTTAGTGGCAGCAATAATAATGATGCCGGTGTTGCCTTCAAACCCATCCATTTCGGTGAGCAATTGGTTCAGGGTTTGTTCGCGCTCGTCGTTACCGCCGCCCAAACCGGCACCGCGCTGACGACCTACGGCGTCAATTTCATCGATGAATACGATACAGGGGGCGTTGGATTTGGCTTGTTCGAACAAGTCGCGGACGCGAGAGGCACCCACACCGACGAACATTTCCACAAATTCCGAGCCAGAGATGGAGAAGAACGGCACCCCTGCTTCACCGGCTACGGCTTTGGCGAGCAGGGTTTTCCCGGTTCCCGGAGGGCCGACTAACAAGACGCCTTTGGGAATTTTGGCTCCGATGGCGGTGAAGCGATCGGCGTTTTTGAGGAAGTCTACGACTTCGCTCAGTTCCAGTTTCGCTTGTTCGATACCCGCTACATCGCCAAAGGTGACTTGGGTTTGCGGCTCCATTTGCACTCTAGCTTTGGATTTGCCGAAGTTCATGGCTTGCGAACCCGGACCGCTTTGGGCGCGCCGCAGCAAGAAGACTAACCCGACTAATAAGAGGACGGGGAAGAATAGGCTGCTGAGGGCTTTAAACCAGAAGCCATCATCGCTTTGGGGTAAGACGTCGATGTTGACGTTGTTTTCGGTCAGGATGTCGATTAGTTCTGGGTCGTTGGGCAGGTTGACTAGAACTTTTTTGTCTCCTGTGGTGACCAGCGCTTTGCTGCGATCGGCGCTGATGCTGACTTTGGCTACCCGGTTATTTTGAACTTCTTGAATGAACTGACTGTAGCGCCAGGTTTCTTTGTTCTGGGGTTGTTTGTCAAAAAATGCCGTTGCCAATGCGATGACAACGATCGCCAGTAATGCATATAGTCCGGCGTTTCTCCATTTTTTATTCACCGGCATTCCTCCTAGGTTCTGGTTTTGGGGGGATTTGCGCTTTTCTTAGTTGAACTGTTAATTAATGTTAACACTCTTTACCACTGACCGTGCAAGCCGTGGTATAGTTAGAGGCTTCAGATTGGGGAGCATGGAGGAAAACTGGATGGCTCAAACCCTTTCTGGGTCAGGGAAATGGGAAATTTTAACCCGGGCGGGTGGCGGGGAAAAGTTTTCGCAATTTTGCCAGGGCGGGATGATGCGGATCGTAGGTGAGGTGGCTGTTTTGATGCTGGATTTCCCGCAGGGGAATGATTTGGACGACGCTGTTGCTATAGGCGATCGCTTCAAACCCAGCCACTACCTCGGCGGTCCACGGTTGGGCGATCGCAGGGTAATGGTGGGTTTCGAGCCACTGGAAAAGCTGCGATCGCATCACCCCCGGTAAAATTCCCGCCTCCACTGGTGGCGTCCACCAGCGTCCATCCTTCCACCCCCACAGATTGCCGGTGCTGGTCTCGAGCCAATCACCTTTCCCATTTATGAGAATCGCCTCCTGACAGTGCTGCCGTTGCGCCGCTTGCAGCGCTAACCAGCAGCAGAGGTAATTGCCCGTTTTATGGGTGGGGAGCGAGCGGACATACATGCGATCGTCCGCGACCCAGGCTTTAATTCCCATCTCTTGACGATTGGCCAAGTCTTGTGGTATAATGCGTCCCGTAATTAATTCTCTGCCGTCCGGGAAAATTGCAATTCGCAGCACCGACCCGTGCTCCATCATCCTTTCGGCACCCTCTCGCAAGCTCTGCCAGTCTGGCTGAGGCCACTGAAAGTCATCCAGAGAGGTTTTCAGACGCCGACAGTGCCCCGCCCACTGGGTCAGGTGATGGTCTAAGGAATTGTCGTAAACCCGCAGGGTGGTAAATACCGTTGCACCGTAAAGCAAACCGGGTTCGGCGATCGGGAGTTCTAGGGTGGTGGAGTGGTGTAGGTTTCCGTTGTAGAAAAACATTTTCCCAATTTAGCCCTATCTTTTTTCTTGTAAAAAACCATTGGTTTGCTCTAAAAGTTGTTGAGCCAGCGTGTAATTGGCATCAAAAGAAAGCGCTAGTTCAAGGTATTTTTTGGCTTCCTGCCATCGTTGCAGATTCATGTAGGCACACCCCAACCGATAGGCGGGATAAGTTTGAAGATAACTTACGGAAAACGGGTCGCGTTTGTAGTAATTGCCTTCGCGATCGAGTTGAAGGCAATTTTCAAAATAAGGAACTGCCCCGAGATAAAATCCTAACTGCATGAGGATATCCCCCGCCAAGGCAATCAGAGGAGGAAAATCGGGAAACCATTCAAGTCCGCGCTGACAAAACATCCTTGAGGTCTCATAATCTTCCTGTTTCAATGCTTGAGACGCAAAAAAATGAAGCATCGTTGCAACGCGCACCAATTCGTCTGGAGGTTGTCCGGTTAAAATATGTGGCAGCAAATTTTCAAACACTTCTCCATAATAGAGTTCGGCTTTTTCTGTCTCTCCTACATCTTGACACAGACTTGCCAGACAATAGAGATTGGGTAAACTCAGCCCCTCTTCCTCACGCATCCGTTCGAGTAGCGGAATATTTCGTTCTCGGGCTTTGTGTTGTGTAAATGCTGGATTGCTATAACCATAATGCAAAATTTTGACCCTATCTAAATAGAGTCGGCGATCGCCAGTTATCGCGTGACCCTGATAGATTAACTGCTCGTGCAAACGCCCTCGATATCGAATTTCCGGACTATTTCGGAAGATTCTTTGCAGCTTACCCCCAAGTTGCGAGCAGTTCTCGCCTACATTAATTAAGTCGAGGGAATAAACGAGCGCTTGGGAATTGGTCGCTAGGATGTCTCGCCAATTTTCTGCCTCAACAATGAGTTTTTCATCTGCATCTAATGTTAAAATCCACTCTCCAGATGCTTGGGATACAGCATAATTGCGAGCAGCTGCAAAATCATCGCACCACTCAAAGGAAAAGACATTGGCACCCTGTTCGCGAGCAATTTCCGGCGTTTTGTCTTCCGACCCGGTATCCACCACAATCATTTCATCCACATAAGGTTTAACGCTGGTTAAACAGCGAGGAAGATTGTGTTTTTCATTCTTGACAATGGCGCAGAAGGAAAGAAAAGGCTGGTTCATAGATGTTATAATTTTCTAAAATTAAAAAGCTATATTCCCTAGCCTAACATGGGGTTAGGCTAGGGATGCCTGTATTCCTGCGAAACTTACCAACTCAGTTATAGTTCTAGGGATCGAAGAGGGAGGGATTGCTACTCATGTGAATCCACTCAACTTTCATCTGAGGCTGGTGTTGATTTGGTGGCCACAACATTCAAACTAATCAAAGTGTCTAGAATGCGTAAACTACTACAGTCATCAAATAAATTAAATTCCGATACTTGTTCGTATTCTTCAAATCCCACCTCTGCCAGATACATGGCTAAAGTTTCGCTATCAAATCCGACTTTGTGAACGTCATATTCATTGGAATGAGCGCCAAACATAATTCTCATTAAATGCAGCCGTTCTATCGGAATCAAATTAGGATGCAAATAGAGCCAGCACAAAGTTTTTAAATCCGGTACGCTAATCAGAAGCTTACCCCCGGGTTTTAGAACCCGATGCCATTCGCTGAGAGTGTTGATGAGTTCGCCATTTAGTGTGTGATGAAAGTGTTCTAAAACATGGCTGGCATAAATAGCGTCCACTGAATCACTTTCAAACTGACTCAAGTCAGCAGCATTGCCAACGTAGTCCACTTCCGGACGAGGCTCGATATCTAAAATATTCCATTCCGGGTGAGGTTCTTTCCCTCCAATATGCAATTTAAGTGGCGTCATATTCCCTTTCAGTTTCCGCTCGCTCGAATTGAAAAATATTGCTGTTTACCAACTAGGTATCCAATCCTAACACAGAAGACGCCTCCTTGACGGAAATTTCAAAAAAAATTAAGATTTAGAGGAGAAGCGCAAGTAATGAGGTGGTATAATAACATCACAGAGATTCCCACCTGTCGAGGGACGGGCCATTCAGGGAGTTTAAAAACTCTTCGTCGGTGGAGCTATTCTCATCCGAGGCAGATAATAAGTGGGAGTCTAAAGAGAGTAACTCACCCAACTTTATTCTATAATCTTTATTAATCGGGGGTGAAATTCCAACCGATAAGTTTAATGGAATATCCACCCTGCTTGTATGAGGTTATGTAAACTTTAGGAACCCAGATAAAATGGCGCTTTTTGTTCCGTTCTTAAAAAAAGGCGGTCACTTAGACCAAATTCAGATGACTCTGTTTAACGTAGGGTCGCGTAAAGTCGAAAGAGAAGATGACTTGGCAAGCCAAGGGTGGGATTTATTCGCCCCTCAGTTAACTATCTATGGATTTGATGCGGATGCAGATGCTTGTGAAGCAGCCAACGCCGACCTGGAAGCGAGACAAATCAATTGGAGCGAACAACACATTCCTTTAGCATTTGCCAATGCGTCGGGAGAACGTACCCTTTACGTCACCAGAAACCCCCAGTGTAGTTCGTTATATCCACCAAACCAAGTTTATTTAAGACGCTTTAATAATACAGTCACAGATTTAATGGAACTGGATTTTACGGTGGAGATAGAAACGACGACTTTAGATGAGTTTTGTGACCAAGAAAGAATCGAAGAAATTGATTTTTTGCAAACCGACGTTCAAGGTGCAGATCTTCTGGTATTGGAAGGAAGCTCTCGACTGCTAGAACGCAGCATTCTTGCGGTTAAAGTTGAAGTGGAATTTGCCCCTTTATATGTCGGTCAACCTTTATTTGCTGAGGTGGATACTTTTCTCAGAAAGTGGGGTTTTAGCTTGTTTAAACTGACAGCAGCTTGCCGTCCCCGCGCTAGCTCCCCGATTGTTTCATCCGAACAACCCGGACAATTCCTTTGGGGAGATGCATTTTATATCCGCGATCCGATCGATCCAAACCTACAAATCGAATTTAAAACCCCAGAGCGCATTCTCAAAGTTGCCTGTATTGCTGATATTATGGGCTTTCCCGACTATGCATTAGAACTGTTGGAGTATTTGACTCTCAACTATGGAAACGAATCTCAGTACAATTGTGCTAATGCGATCGTAGAAGGCTTAGCTAAATTTCCACAACTCATTCCTAAAGGGTTAAATGCTCTTCCCATAGTTGAGAAAATTCGCGATCGCGCCTTCGGTAGCGCTCTGGAGCTATTGCAGGAGGAAAAAAACGCTTAAAGGGCGTATTGGTTACGAGTTAACTCGCCTGATTTTGGAGATAAATTTGCCACATCTGCTGGTAAGATTTCTCCATCTGGCGCGTAAACTCTTTACCATTCCACAGAGGAGAAGTGTGCCGCGATCGCCGCAGTTGCCAGGATATTTCTTGCCGCAATGCCGCATCTTTGCCCAGACGAATTCCCCAGTCTACATATTCCTCATCTGTCCAAGCAATTCCCTCCGTCACACCGACATTCATCATCATGGTATAGCTATTTCTGGCGGCAAATTGCTCCCCGACTCGCGTCACTAAAGGAATGCCCATCCACAGGGTTTCTAGGGTTGTTGTCGCGCCGTTGTAAGGATAGGTATCCAACACCACATCCGCAATCCCCAAATTTGCTCGGTGAATCGCTTCGGATGGAGCTGGGGGTAAAAAGCGCAGGCGATCTGGATCTACCCCCTCGTCTTCCGCAAGTTGGATAAAAAAGTTTTTGATTGATGCTTCATCCGCCAAACCTTTAATCAAAAAATAGCTATTCGGCACTGCTTGGATAATTTTCATTTGCAGTCGTGCCGTATCGGGATGGCGTTTGTAGCCTTTCTGTCCGCTGAAATAGATCGCGGCATCATTGGGAATGTTCAAATCCTCTCGGCGCAGGGTTGGTACTCCCACCTCAAATCCATCTACTCCAATATAAGTTTGTGGGAGTCGCCAGATGTTTTCTCGATAGTAATCCGACGCTGATTCTGGCAACACATAAGGATCGGCGATAAAGTAATCAATCGTCGGCAATCCAGAAGCATCCCACCCCAGCCAAGTCACTTGAATGGGAGCTGGCTTGAGTGCCATGACCTCACAAGCCAGATCCATTGTGATACTATCCAGATCGATGAGTATATCGATGTCATCTTGATAAATTTTTTCGGCTATTTCCACATTTTTACTTCCCATCCTTTGAGTAAATTCGACATGATTGATATACCATTCATTTAACGGGTCGCCGATGTCTTGATTCGATATCATATAGGCATGAACTTCAAACCGTTGGCGATCGTGATATTGAAACAACCATCGCGCGAGCCAGCCTACCGAATGACTTCTAAAACAATGAGATAGATATCCGATTTTTATCCGTCTGCCTTGCTCATCCGCGTTAATTTTTTTTACATTTTTACCCTGCTGATAATAATGTTTGACTTGTTCTACTTCATAGGTTTGAAATTGAAAATAACACTGGCAGCGTTCCAATAACTGATTCATAATCTGTCGATTTTCCCGCGCCCGATCGCGAAAGTAAGGGAAAAAATAACCGGCAGTAATCAAGCGCGCCACTGTAGCTTGGGC
The DNA here is from genome assembly GCF_055795085.1 of Phormidium sp. CCY1219. Taxonomy (NCBI): domain Bacteria; kingdom Bacillati; phylum Cyanobacteriota; class Cyanophyceae; order Oscillatoriales; family Oscillatoriaceae; genus Phormidium; species Phormidium sp. CCY1219. Next base: position 28,883 of record NZ_JAYFEQ010000874.1, read on the forward strand.
GAGTTCGGTCGGTTCTTGTCCGATTAGTGAAGAGATCAGTGATTCTTGGTGCTTAATCGCACAAGCAGCTTCTTCCCAATATCCGCCTGCGCCCATTAACCCGCGCAGCAGCAAATGATTGGCAAAAATTTTTTCGGGTAGAGTTTCCACTACAGAGTAGATTTCTTTTGCCAAAGCGATTCCCTTGGCATAATCAATCCCATTTTGATAGATAGCGGCGAGATGTCGTAAAATTTCCAGATTACTTGGCTGAACGTGCCGACCTATTTCTAGAAGACGAAGCGCCATTGTCACTTGGCCGCCCGAGTAAGCTAATTCCACTGCCGCCGTGAGTATAACTTCCATAAAATCTGGATGCTGCTGTAGGTGGGGGGCACACACTTCTGTGAATTCGATCGCAGATGGATGCAGTGGCGGATGCTGTAAGATGGCGTTTAAAACTTGGAGTAACTCATCTATCTCTAGCTCAGTGCTTTGGTGAGCTTGGATCAGTTCGATCGCCCCCCACTCTGTGAGTTCTTCTCCCGTAAATAACCCGCGAGAAATTGCCAGTTGAATCAGAGCCAATAAATTCCCCAGATTGGTTGGCTGTAGTTCTCTGATATGCCCCCGAATTAGCCATGCTTGCGAATAATCTTCTCTTGCTTCTTGTCGCCTTGCTTCAGTCTCCAAAATTTCTGCCAGTTGTGCTGTCCACAGTTCTAGCTGTTCCGATTCTCCTTCCACCATTGCCAGCAACCAGGTTGTTGTTGCCTCTTCTTCTTTTCCTTGCAACAGCAATGCCAATCCCAAATACCAGTAGTGTTCCTGGACATCAGGTTCGGCTTTTATCGCTTCTTCGTAGCAGGTTTCCGCTTTGCTATAGTGGCCTTGCAGCAAGTATGTATGAGCTTGCTTTTCCCATGAACTTGGATTGCTGGGGGAGTTTAAAAAAGTCATAATAATCACTCAATCGCCATCAACTTGTATTTCCTCTAGGTTATACTGAATTTAGCGCCTGATTTATTCGCCCAGGTTTATCGGCAAGAATTATGCCACATTTTTAGGTATGCTTTTTCCATCTCCTGGGTAAATTGCTTGGCGTTCCACAAAGGAGAAGTTTGGCGAGATTGCCACAGTTTCCAGGAGATTTGCTGTCGCAGCTTTGGATCTTTTCCAAGGCGAATTCCCCACTCTACATACTCTTCATCTGTCCAAGCAATTCCTTCCGTTACCCCAGCATTCACCATCATGGTGTAGCTGTTGCGACTGGCAAACTGCTCGCCTACTCTGGTCACCAGCGGAATGCCCATCCATAGCGTTTCTAAGGTTGTTGTCGCTCCATTATAGGGATAGGTATCCAACACTACATCAGCAATGCCCAAGTTAGCGCGATGCACTGCTTCCTCGGTTTCCATCGGCAGAAATCTTAGGCGATCGCTTTCTACTCCTTCTGATTGTGCAAGTTCGCGAAAGAAGCGGATAATTGACTCTTCCTCCGCAAAGCCTTTAATCAAAAAGTAGCTTTTCGGCACTTGTTTGACAATCTGCATTTGCAGTCGTGCCGTATCGGGATGCCGCTTATACCCCCTCTGTCCGCTATAATAAACCACTGCATCGCTCGGAATATTCAACTCCTCGCGCCGCAGAGTGGGTACAGCTACCTCAAACCCATCCACTGCGATATAAGTGTGGGGCAAGCGCCAGATTTTTTCTCGATAGTAATCCTGCACCGACGCCGGCAAAACATAAGGGTCGGCAATAAAATAATCAATTGTCGGTAATCCCGAAGCATCCCAACCCAGCCAAGTGACTTGAACGGGTGCCGGCTTGAGTGCCATGACGTTACAGGTATTGCATAGGGTCAGACTATCGAGATCTATTAATATATCGATTCCATCTTCATAAATTTGCTCGGCAATTTTACCCGCATCTGCCCCTAATTTGTGACAGCGTTCCACTTGATTCACATACCAGGTTTGTAAGGGATCTCCCAGTTCCCGATAAAACATTAAATATGCATGAATTTCAAAGCGCGCGCGATCGTGATGTTGAACCAGCCATCGGGCTAACCAGCCTACGGAATGGCTTCTCAGGCAATGAGAAATGTATCCGATTTTTAATCGGTAGCTGCCAACTTCCGTGCTACTTTTTTTACGCTCTCGGAAGCCGCGATCGTAGCGCTGCACCTGTTCGATTGCACGCTCGTAAAAATAACACTGAGCTTGCCGGGAGACGTGATTAATAATTTCTCGATTTTCCCGCCCCCGATCTTGAAAATACGGGAAAAAAGAGTCTGTACTCAGCAAGCGTGCCACTGTTGCTGGCTCTACTTTTCTCAGGTCTTCTTCTTCTAGCGCCAACAGCAGTGACTCTTGATGCTGCAAGACCTCGCGGGCTTCTTCCCAGTACCCGCCTGCGCTCATTAATCCTCGTAGCAGCAAGTGATTGGCAAAAATTCGCTCGGGTACTGTTTCCACAAGCGAATAGCAGCTTCTTGCCAGTTCTATGCCTTTGGTGTAGTCTACCCCATTTTGATAAAAAGCTGCTAAATTGAGCAAGACTTCTGTGTTTCGCGGTTCTACTTGCCGACACAACTCCAAAAGCGATGCCGCCATTGCTGGCTTTAACAGCAAATGCCCCATTTCCAGGGCGGCTGATAGCATCATGCCGATAAAATTGCGATGGTGCTGTAGATGAGGCAGACACCCTTGGGCGAATTCTATTGCGGATGGGTGCAGTGGACGAGCCTGTAAAATATTTTCTAAGATTTGCAGTAACTCATCGGCATTGATGTAAGGAGCGGGGGTTTCCTGTTGTAGCCGTCTAATTACTCCCCACTGTGTCAGTTCTTCTCCCGTAAATCTGCCTTGAGAAAGGGCTAGTTGCATCAAAGACAGTAACGTTATAAGATGGGTTTGCTCAATTTCTCTGATGTGTTCCCGAATCAACCCAGCTCGACTGTAGTCTTCTCGTGCTTCTTGTCGCTTCGCTTCCGTTTCCAAGCTTTCTGTGAGTTGTGTTGTCCACACCTCAGGCTGTTGCGGGTCTGCCTCCACGATTTGCAGCAAGCTACTGGCGATCGCTTCTTCCTTCCCTTGCAACATTAACGCCAATGCTAGGTACCAGTAGTGAGACATAGCCTCGGGTTCGGCTTTTATCGCTGCTTGATAAAATTTCGCCGCCTTGCCATAGTCTCCTTGGATGAAGAATTGATGAGTTTGCTGCTGCACCGAAGAACTGCTCGCGAAAAAATTTCCTGTGATAATGACTAGCTAAACTAAAAACGCCAAGTGACGTAAAACCTAGGTTATTTTCCCATTCCCAACATAGGGTTGTGAATCACCATTAAACCAAAATTGTACAGTTTCCTATAATTTATCTCCTTTGCTTTTTGAGAAAGAGTGGATAGAAACGCTATCCACTCTTTTCAACCAAAGGTTCACGGCTTTGGGGGGTAAGTTAAGCCGCGCTAATCGTGCTAGAATTATTCTCCCAGAGTCACCATATTCCCGCCACAAGTTTTTGCTGCGGCTGTGACTGACGGACCACCCGGGGTAGCTAGAGCTTTTTGCTCCTCGCACAGGAGAGCGCGGGTTGTGGCTTGAGATGTGGTAGCGTCTACTTCTGACCACACCAGACCCGTGTAAGGCTTGAGTCCTTGAGTTCTCGTGGTTGCAATAACAGCAAGACCTGTGTTGCTGGTATTGGGTGCGTCTGGCGCGAATGTATATTCATAGTTAGTGGTTTGAGTCTGGATGCCAACGCCGATTTCACTATAAGCACCAAATCGACCTTTTTCCAAAAAGTAGGCTTGTTGTGCCCGGTTCATTGCACCCACATTATTGCGCGCTTCAACTTGCTTGGCTTTGTTGGCTTGGCTGAGCAGAGAGGGCAACGCCACCGCAGCCAGAATCCCGATGATGATAACCACAACCAACAGTTCAATCAGGGTGAAACCTTCTTGGGCTTTTTTGTGGTTGATGTGTTGCAGGAACTTGGCTTGAAATTCGGTCTTCATAATAGGGATCTCCTTGAGGTGTGGAATGCGTGATTTCTAACTCCTGAACATAACTTACCCACCCTCTGAGAATTTCATATCACCTGGGGCAAAATTTTTTCCAGATTTTTAGCCAGAACGCTGCAAAAGCAAGTACAGAAAGTTTTCCAGCTCGCGCAAAACGGCCTTGATTTCCGCGATCGCCTCGTTCTCCCTGACTGGCTCTAGGGTGATGGGATTGAGGGGTCTGATCTTCAGCCAGCGCTCTAGTAAGGACATCATGGGCTGCGGTTCCTCCCACAGAGGTAGCAGACAAGCCGCTATTCCATTGCCTAATTTTACCGGATTGATTGTTGACCCAGGAACGTAGCGAGAGATCTCAAACGGACGCTGGTATGTAATGCATTGCAGCAGATGTTCGCGTAATTTTGGTATCTTTAGCTGAGGATGCAGGTACACTCGCCCCTTTTTCCAGTCGGCATCGGTCCATTCATCCACAGGAACCACTGGTTTGGCTGCGTTGGGATGACCGCACCAAAAATCCAGTAAGCGATGGATTGGATGCAGTAGTTCAAGCAGATGAAGCTTTTCCTCCTCTTCTATTTCGGGCAAGCTCATCGCCAGGAATGCCGGCAGATCGAGAGGATCTTTGAACAAATCTATTAGTTCCCACTGTCGCCACTTCACCATACTAATAAACTCTAGCTCGGCTGCTTTTAAAGCAGCAAACATTTCTGGAATCTGGTACCCTTTGTCTCCCTGCAATAAATAATTGGCTAGATAATATTCTGGATCTTCTTCCGACGCGGGTTTCCATGTGTATTGCTTGATCAATATCTCATCTTTGAGCGCCTTCATGGTGTCCCGAACGATTGAAATTTCTAGTTCCCCCGGGTTGTCATCCATCAGCCCCATCATTCTAAAAACCGTCTGGGCGCGATAATAAAAATTTCTTTGAAAAAAACTATGAAGATTCGCCCTAATAATCCCATCGGGTTTTAAAACTGCTTTCATGGCTTTTAAGCCAGCAACTATATCGCTGAGTAGATATAAAACATCATCACAGTTGATATAATCAAACTCGATTCCCAGTTCGGGCAACTCTTCAATTGTCAAAACATGAAACTCGGCATTCTGAAACCCGTGATAATGGAGACGCTTTTGCGCCAGCTTCACCGATTCTTCTGAAATATCTATCCCAATGATTTTGGCCTTTGGATTGGCTAAAGCTAATGCTAATGCTTTGTATCCACTACCACATCCAGCATCTAAAATGACTTTTCCTTCACAATCCACTACGACTTTATTTCTCAGATAAAAAGGCGTAACCAAGTTGTGAATAAACAGAAAGTCATAATCTTCTTTGGGAGATTCTTCTAACGGTTTCCGGGGATAAGGTCCAGCTTCAAACTGCTGGCGAATTTTTTCTTGTAATTGAGAATTTGGTATTTTCATTTGGTAGTGTTCCTGATTAAGCATATTTATCACTCTTGCGCCAACATTACCCTCCATTTTCCGGCGCTGGTGGCTCGGGCCCATTTTCGCCCCCCGGTTCAGAATCCGGGGAATCGGGCAGACCAAAGCGATCGCCCCCTGGGGTTCCCTGCGGATTTTCCTGCACTTCGCCGGTACCGGGGAGGGTAGCGAGGGCAACGCGATCGCCCCCCACTTCCCGGAGCAAATCCAACACCTGCATCACGTCATTGTAACTGGCCATCTTGGACGCTGAGAGTACAATTAACCCCTCGGGCTGATTCCTTTTATAAGCCACCAACAACTGATAAAGTTGCTCTCGGCTGACCGGCTGTTTGTCCACGTAGGTCTGACCGATCTGGTCAATGCTGACAAACAGTTTCATCTCTTGCATCTGCACGGTTCCGGTGTCTGCCTTGGGCAAATCCACGTTCACCGCCTGCTGTCGCGTTAGCTGCAGTGCGGCGAGCAGGAAAAAGGTCAAAATGCAAAATATCACATCAATCAAAGGAATCAGCTCAATGCGAGCTTCTTCCGTGGGAGAATCATAATTAATCTTCATTTGTCCTGTGAGGAGGGATTCAATTCGCGAGTGAGTCTGCAAGTCTAGGATTCCGAGGGATTGAAGCCATCTATCTTTCCGGGATCCTCAGACTCTCCCTTTGGCTCTTTGGAGTTCTTCGAGTCCAGGGGGCGATCGCCGAAGTTTCCCGGGGACTTCAACGACACTGGCGTCTCGGGCATTGGCGTTGGATTTTGGCTCAGTTGCGACCAATACTGACGATAAAGCAATTCTAATTCATTCCCGCACTTGCGGAACATTTTCACCTGCTTGAACAATAACCCTTGAAACAGGCGATAAAAGGCCAAACTGGTAATTGCCACAATCAAGCCAAATGCGGTACTGATCAGCGCCGCACCAATCCCGGTGGTCACGCCTGCAGTGGCTCCCGTGCCGATATCTCCCAAGCGAATCGATCCCAACGACTCGATCAACCCCAACACGGTACCGAGCAATCCCAACAAAGGAGCCAAGGCAATCACAGCTTCTAAAACCTTGTCCCCGCGACGCATAGCGGCAATTTCATCATCGGCTCCCGCTTCTAGCGCCAGTCGAAACACTTCTGGATCGGGGGTTTGCAGTCGCAAGGGGGAATACAGCACGCGCCCGATGGGTCGCTTGCTGGCTTGTCTGGCAATCTCCTGGGCGACTCGCCAATCATATCGCGCGGCTTCGAGTACCCGCGAGGCTACTTCTCGTTCTTTACTGACCACAGTGGCCCAGAACCAACTGCGCTCTAAAATTGTGGCGACAGCTAGAACGGACAAAACCAGCAACGGCCACAGCGGCCACATGGAAACGCCGCCTTTGTCAAAGATTTGTTCGATTGTCTCTAAATTCACTGTGTTTGCCTTCCTCCGTTGGTTCCTCGCCCCTGGGCTACGGACGGTTCTCAACCCATCCTATTGTTATTCCCATTTTATAAATTCCGATTACTTTACAACCACCCGAGGACGATTCAGTAGAATTCTCCCTGCATCGGGGGGTAGGGTGCTGCCCACTTTGCAAATCCAATTATTATAACACACTATTTTTAATATGTCAACCTTTTTTTTGAAATAATCCACATCGCGCGACTCAATAAACTGTAGCCATGATTGTCGGTGCGCGATCCCCCAATTCGGTTGTGCAATTCTCCCACCCATTGGGTAGAAGGTGGGCATTGGCTTGCCCGAGGTTTAAATGAGGGGGACTGTGGCGGGCAATCTATCCACCGAGGCGATCGCTGCTTTGAAATCTTCCCCGCCTCTCCTAGAAGCCTCCCCCGCGATCTACGATAGACAACATTATTAATACCGTTGCCTGTTCTGAGGCCAAGATGCCTCATTGCTTTTATCGAGAGTTAACGATGAAATTTGCGGAAAAACTACCTCAATGGGTGGCTTTAGGATTAGCGTTTCCTCTAATCTTCCTCAACGGGTGGCTGTTGTTGGTGGTGTTTAACTATTTTCACACGATCCTCAACGTGGTGCTCGCCGCCTCGTTACTGGCTTTCGTTTTGGATTATCCAGTCAATCTCCTAGAGAAATATGGCGTCAAACATACCCCCGCCGTGGTGTTGATTTTTCTGGTGACGTTGTTCGGATTGGTGGGTGCCGGCATCACCTTGGTGCCGATCGCCCTGACTCAGTTAAGGGAATTAGCCAACCGACTTCCCACTTGGATCCAGTCTGGTGCTACCCAACTCGAAGCGCTGCAAAATCTGGCGATCGCTCGCAATTGGCCGATCGATTTGACCGGGTTGACCACCGAACTCACCCAGCGCTTGTCCAGTCAAGCCCAGGCGATCGCCGGTCAAGCCCTCGGTTTCGCCGTAGGTACGGTGGGCGGACTCTTAGATGTCATCCTCACGGTTGTCTTAACCTTCTACCTGCTGTGGCGCGGACGCAATCTCTGGGAAGGTCTCTTACGCTGGCTTCCTCCCCGTCTGGCAAAGGAATTGCGCTTCTCCCTAGGCGAAAATTTCCATAATTATTTCGTCGGACAAGTCACGGTTGCTTCTCTGATGGGCCTGTCGATGACTCTGGGCTTTTTACTGCTGCGAGTTCCGTTTGGTCTGTTATTCGGTCTTGTGGTGGGAGTGTTTAGCTTGGTGCCGTTTGGGGGCAGTTTGAGTATTGCTCTGGTGACGGTCCTGGTGGCGTTTAACGATTTTTGGCTGGGGGTTAAAGTCCTGCTGGTGGCCCTGGCGATCCAACAAGGCATCGAAAATGGGATCGCGCCGCGCTTGTTGGGGGGCTTTACAGGTCTCAATCCGGTATGGGTTTTAATCTCCTTGCTTCTGGGTGCCAAGCTGGGCGGTGTGCTGGGTCTGTTGATTGCTGTGCCTTTGGCGAGTTTTATTAAAAGTACGTCGGATAGCTTGCGCGCGGATTCCGATAGTTCCCCGGTTGAGGTATCTAGCGCCCACTGAAAGGGTCAATTTTTCGGAGTTCGAGGAACCAACCCCCGAACTGGTTTTCGCGGGTTGCGCTCGAAAAAAGCGATCGCCTTCTGGATAAGTTCGGGGGCGATCGCTTGCTTTGTGCGCTTGCACTGGGTTTGCATTAGGGGTACTGCGCCTCAGTACCCTGCGCTTTACTCCGCTCCTTGAATTTTGAGTAAGGCAAAACCGAGGGCTAATCCTACCAGGACTAAGGAAAAGCACAAAAAGGCTGTGGTATAAATTTCACCGGTCATCGCGTTTTCTCCTAATGGGATAAAAATAAGTTCTATTGACCGCCGCAATCTCGGGCGATCGCGCAAGTCAGCTCAATTCTGGGGTGGTGACACCCGCAGGGAGTATTGTAAAACACTTTCGGTCTCAATCTGTGCTAGAAGTGGAATGAAACGGGTCGATTGGGGCGATCGCCTCTGTGGGGGCGGGTTCTATCTCAACCCCATCACCCCATCATCTGAATCCATCCCCCCCAATCTGCGATCGCCTAAAGCGGGTTGATTGGTATCCCTATCCAATCCAATTCCCAACCAATCCATCGCGCTTCGGAATCGATGTTTTTCTCCAAAAGCCGATGCAAATTTATGGGCGGTTTCTATCTTCCCCTCCCTCGAACAGTCGGACATCGCCGAGATGATACTCCCCTCACTCATCCCCATAGTGAAAGCCGATTATAAAGAGAAATTTAACCCAATTCCTGGATTTTTTCTTCTTACACCATCCCTCCAGCGATCGCTTTTCCCTGGAACCCGCATATTCGTGAATTTAACCTACAACTTATCACCCCGTTACATTGTAGATTTCCGAGTTTTCATATCCACCCGAAGCGTTAACGCAGAAGTGAATAAAAACTGAATGTTCGTTAAAATCGCAACCTTGTAGCGGGGAGTTTCTACCGCAGGTTAGATCCAAAAACCTCAGCTACGATTGTAGCATTGTCGATGCAGGGCAAATAAAAGGTTATGGAAATTCACACGCCAGATTGGGTTAAGCACGCAGTATTTTATCAAATCTTTCCCGATCGCTTCGCCAAGGGGAAGCAACCGGGCAAGTCGATGTTAGACCATATTCGCTGGGAAGATTGGTCTGCGGTTCCTACCCTTCAAGGGTACAAGGGCGGCAATTTGTGGGGGGTACTTGAAAAACTGGATTACTTGCAAGATTTAGGGGTAAATGCCATTTACTTTACTCCCATTTTTCAATCGGCGAGCAATCACCGCTACCATACCCACGATTACTATCAAGTGGATCCGATGTTGGGGAGTACCGCTGCATTTCGGGAACTGTTGATGGCGGCGCACAAACGTAATATGAAGGTGGTTTTGGATGGAGTCTTCAACCATGCCAGTCGCGGCTTTTTCTTTTTCCACGATATTTTAGAAAATGGTCCCCATTCACCCTATGTGGATTGGTTCCAAATTGAAGATTGGCCACTGTCTGCTTATGATGGCAGTAAACCGGCAAATTATTTGGGGTGGGCAGATAACCGGGCACTGCCAGTATTTAATCACAACAATCCCGCAGTGCGCGAATACATTATGGAAATTGCGGAATATTGGATTAACTCTGGGATTGACGGGTGGCGTTTGGATGTGCCGTTTGAGGTGAAAACGGAAGGGTTTTGGCAGGAATTTCGCGATCGCGTCAAAGCGCTTAACCCCGATGCCTACATTGTCGGTGAAGTCTGGGGAGATTCCCGGGAATGGTTGGATGGGACTCAGTTTGATGGGGTGATGAATTATCTCTTTACCGGCTCCACAATTGCCTTTACCGCCGGCGATCGCGTGGACCTCGAACAAGTTGAAGGACGCGATTACCAACCTTACCCCCCGCTTTTCGCTGGGGATTATGCGGAAAAAATCCAACATTTGCTGGAAATGTACCCCTGGGAAATCCAACTTACCCAACTGAATTTACTCGCCAGTCACGATACCGCACGCTTGATTTCGATTGCAGGTGGCGATGAACCAACGGTGGAACTCGCTACTCTATTATTAATGACTTTCCCGGGTCCTCCTAGCGTCTACTATGGCGATGAAGTTGGCTTACCGGGTCGTCTGGATCCTGACTCCCGTCGCGGTTTTCCTGACGAACCAGATTGGAATCGTCCGGTTCTCGATTACCACAAAAAATTGATTGCGTTGCGTCACGATCGCCCATCGTTGCGAATCGGCACTTACCAGGTTTTATCCGCAGAAGGCACGGTCTATGTCTTCGCCCGTCAGTTACCAGAAGAAGAATCGATTGTGGCGGTTAATGTGGGAACCACTGTGGGTGAAATTACCGTGGATGCCACCCGTCTGAAAACTCGGTGCGATCGCCTCTTATACGGCAATGCGGAGTGCGTTTGGAGTAACGATAATCTGACGTTAACGATTCCGGCGCGCACCGGTTGCATCTTAGGTTAAATTCATCACGCCGAACCTTCGGATTAAAATCAGCTTGGGTGGGCATTCCCCACCCTACGGCTATAGGATTTTCAGATTAATATGCAAAATTGCTTTTATAGCAGTTCTCATATGGAGTAGGTAGAAACTTTTTCACCTCGGAGGTGCCGACGCGGTTGGCACAGAAACCGCTGCGGATCGCATCAAGCAACAGACCTGCTTAATTTCCCCACCAGCCCCCACGGCGGGACAAAAACCGTTGCGAACATCCAATAGTTAATTTCCCCACCAGCCCCCACGGCGGGACAAAAACCGTTGCGAACATCCAATGGTTAATCAGGCGGGGAAAAAACCGTTGCGAACATCCAATGGTTAATCAGGCGGGGAAAAAACCGTTGCGAACATCCAATGGTTAATTTCCCTACCAGGTTCCAGGGCGGGGAAAAAACCGTTGCGAACATCTAATAGTTAATCAGGCGGGGAAAAAACCGTTGCGAACATCCAATGGTTATAGCAGGTCTCATATGAGCCAGATAGAGAATGTTTCACTGACGAGGTACCTGTGCTGGAATCACAGAAACTCCTGCGGATCGCATCAATCTGAAAAACGCTATAATCAAGACCTAAAGTGCGATTCGTTCCCGCAAAAGTGGAGGGTAAATGCCCGAAACGTAAGCGGGGCAAGGAACACAGCCCCAAA
>NZ_JAYFEQ010000875.1:0-44759 GCF_055795085.1 Phormidium sp. CCY1219
TTCATTTCAATGATACTAGTAGGATCTACTCAAGCAGCACAAATACTCGGGATTTCCGGTTCTTATATGAGAAAACTCTTATTAACTCAGAGAGTTTGCGGGGCCTTCAAAATCGGCAGAAACTGGGCAATTCCGTTAATCAACGGAATGCCGCAAGTCAGGAAAGGGACTCGCGGCCCAAAACCGCGATGGAAACCTGTGCCCAAATCTGCGATTACCTACATTCACGTCAATCAACACAAGATTCGGCAAAATAACAAGCAAGAGGAAAAAGAACCCGTAATTAGCGTCAAACGCGGCAGCAGCAATGAGTATGGGTTTGAAGTAAAAATTTCCGGATCTAGCGAAGTGGTGTATCGACCCGATAAGCCGCTACCTTGCGGGGCGAAGGTTTGGATCGAGACGCTTTCCCCCGTGGAGTTGCTGAGCACTTAAGCCACATCCCAGTGAAATATAGTGGTTCTTCTTGTATTGGTGAGGAGCGAGTATTTTTCACCTCGGAGGTACATCTCGAGGTTGGGACAGTAAAGACTCCTGACCGCATGAAGAAAGAAATTTGCTATCTAGCGATTCTCATATTGATGAGCTAGAGAATTGTTCTGGATTAGGTGCCTGCGCGGTAGGGACTATTCCGTTGCGTGCCAAATCAAGAAAGAGACCTGCTATACACTCGATCGCGTCTTGGGATGCAATGGGGTTTTCTGACAGGAACGCCAATTAGGTAGCACAAATAATAGTATTTGCCGGAAAGCGCGCCTGGATTTCCGTGAATTTTAATCTTTAGTATAAATATTCTCTTCGTTTCCGACTCGATAAAAGGTGGGCTTCCACTGCGCCCATCGGTGGCGAGAGTTGTGCCAAATTCCCCTGACAAAGCAAAGGGCCAACTCTGCTGAAAATGTTATACAGTTAGGAGAATGTACCCAGATGGGCTGGGTCTTCAATTATTCCCGGGGCTTACGCCATCATTTTGTTAACTTATCCTGACATTAGCCATGACAATTCAACACCACCTGCACCCCATCATTCTTTCTCCCTCTGCAATGGGAAAAACTTAAGAAATTGTTAAAGTCAGGAAAACCAAACGTCGGCGGATAGTCCTGGAAGTGGGAATCTGGGAAAACCGAGTCAAATCCGAGACGAAATATTAAAAAATTTGACAAACAATAAAAATTCTCAAGGTTTAACTGTAGACTGAAGTTGTGACACTGGATTATCGGCTGACGCCAAGCCGTGCAGGTGCATGGGGATTAGCGTCGATAGATCCGCGTCGCGGACGCGATCGCCCTTCCCGGCGTGGCCAACGCTCAGTTTCAGGTCGAGTCCTGCTTGCCAACCTACCGTTCATCACCGCGATATCATGGCCCATTTATCCCACACCAACCCACTGACAAAGCCAAAAAAACCACCCCCGATCGCGCGACAAAATAGCAACTCGGATAACCTCAAGGTTTCCCCCAGGTTATGAATCCTTGAAAATCGATCCATCCGATCCATCTCGCCCAAAAACCTGGGAAAATTAGAGCCGGAAGGGCAGAAAAAAGCGATCGCGCGGCGGGCATGTAAGCTAATAAAAAGAATAGATGGTTGTAGCATCGGATCGAGGCACAGTACCCGAAACGAATCGGCAAATTGTAACAGTAGAATAACCTAACCCTTCGCCGAACCAGACAAAGTTTAAATAGAGGACACACTTATGGGAAAACCAACTGGCTTTATCGAATATCTCCGCGAAATCCCCTCCGATCTCGCCCCGGAAGAACGCATCGGGAACTGGGATGAATTTCACCAGCACATGAGCGAGGACAAACTCCGCACCCAAGGCGCGCGCTGTATGGACTGCGGTACCCCGTTTTGCCATACGGGTACGGTCATCAGTGGCATGGCGAGTGGATGTCCGATTAACAACTTGATACCGGAATGGAACGACTTGGTGTATCGGGGGCGGTGGCGCGAGGCACTCGATCGCCTGCACAAAACCAACAATTTTCCCGAGTTTACCGGGCGCGTGTGCCCCGCCCCCTGCGAAGGATCCTGCGTCCTGGGCATCAACAACCCTCCCGTGACCATCAAAAACATCGAATGCTCGATCGCCGATAAAGGGTGGGACGAAGGGTGGATCGAAGCGGAGGCCCCCACAAAACGCACGGGCAAAAAAGTGGCCATTATCGGTTCCGGACCGGCGGGACTCGCCGCCGCCGCGCAACTGAACAAAGCCGGTCACTGGGTCACGGTGTACGAAAGGGCCGATCGCCCCGGCGGGTTGCTCATGTATGGCATTCCCAACATGAAACTAGACAAAGAAAAAGTAGTCCTGCGGCGCATCAAACTCCTAGAAAAAGAAGGGGTAAAGGTGGTCTGCAATACCGAAGTGGGCAAAGACGTCACCGCCGAACAACTGATGCAGGACTATGACGCCGTAGTGCTATGCACCGGTGCAACCCAACCGCGCGATTTACCGGTGGAAGGGCGCGAATTAAAAGGCATTCACTTCGCGATGGACTTCCTCACCGGCAATACCAAAGCCATCCTCGATCGCCACAGAAACGGCACCTATATTTCTGCCCAGGGCAAAGATGTGGTGATTATCGGCGGTGGGGATACCGGAACCGACTGCGTGGGCACGTCAGTTCGCCACGGGTGCAACAGCATCGTGCAACTGGAAATCATGCCCAAACCGCCGATGGAACGCGCCCCGGATAATCCCTGGCCCGAATGGCCGAAAGTCTACAAAATGGACTACGGACAAGAAGAAGCCGCCGCCCAGTTCGGTGCCGATCCGCGCGTTTATCTCACCACCGCCACCAAATTTGAAGGCGATGACAAGGGGCAGGTAAAAGCGGTGCATACGGTGCAGGTGAAGTGGGAAAGAAACGAACAAGGTCGGTTCGTACCCCAGCCGGTGCCCGGTACGGAAAAAGTGGTTCCCGCACAACTGGTATTGCTGGCAATGGGCTTCCTCGGTCCGGAACAACCGCTCCTCGATGCCCTGAAACTGGAACGCGATCGGCGCTCTAATGTGAAAGCGGAACACGAAAAATATACCACCAGCCTGCCTGGAGTGTTTGCGGCGGGAGATTGCCGTCGCGGTCAAAGCCTGGTGGTGTGGGCGATTAACGAAGGACGCGGGGCAGCGCGCGAGTGCGATCGCTACCTGATGGGCAGCACCGATTTGCCCTAAGCGCCCGGAATATCTCTTGTTCTCCGTGGGATGCGGTGGGAGCATTTCCCTCCCGCCCTCTCCTCCCCCATCGGGTGACTCGTGAGGCTGGTGAGGAGATGGAGAATACTCTGGCGATCGAGTATCCCCCGGTGCGACAATTGCAGCCATTTCGCCCTATCACCCGAGGCGAAATGGCTGCAATCTTTTGCCCGGGGTTGCAGATTGCCAATACAGTAGACCCGCAGTTCCTACCCCGGACACAATCGAGGTGAAGCTCGATAGCGGTGATGATGGGTTCGTGAATAAACGGGCAGAGTTGGGGATTCCGGCGACATACAGCCCGGGACTTTTCCCACGGGCTATCGGCGGTGTTTGCGGGGAAAAAGCCGGCTGGCTTTATCGATAAAACGGGCAAGGTTGCCATTCCGATGAATTTTGAATTACCGGCGTGATTTTCCGAGGGGGTGGCCCTGGTGCGGGTCAAGGGGAAAGCGGGGTAGATCGGGACAACTGGCGAGGGGGCGATCGCGCCCCAAGTCGTAGAGAGCGCGCCGTTGTTCTAAAGGATTGGCGGGGGTAGAGGTAGGAGCACATGGGGTAACAGTTGCCCCAAGCGATCGCATCTATACATACTCCCCGAAAATAGCCGCCCACCGAATTAGCCCGCGTAGTATCGGCTTTGTTCGCCTAGCCCCACCCTGACCTACGGGCTTGCTATTTCTATATTTTATCTCAAAATAGCTATTTTCCCATATTGCGCTTCATCCGTTCGAGTTCATCATCGGCTTCCCAGCGGCGAAACTCCTGCTCCAACGGGTCCGCGCCGCTGCTGAAGCTGCGATAACTTTGACTTTGATTCCAGCCGGTATCCCAACTCGAGGACTGAGCGCGGGCTTGAGCGCGGGCGGCTTCGGCTTCCACTGCTTTGCTTCGCACTTCCTGTCGGCGCACTTGAATCTGACGGTAGAGTTCTTTGCCTTTCTCGATTCGTTCTTTCACTCCTTGCATTTGTCCCCACAGTTGATTTCCTTGGCGCAGTAACGCCGCTTCCCGCTCTTGTGCGGCGCGAGCTAAATCATCGCGATTGGCGGCTTGGGCTTTTTGTATCCGTTCGTGCCAGCGCTGGATATCTTGAGCGGTGGAGAGAATGTTATCTTGTAATTGCTTCTCCTTGCGTTGCAGCTCTGCAATGAGTTTGAGGGTATCTTCTTCTTGCTCGCGCAGTTGTTCTTCGAGGACTTGCAACTCCAGATGAGGATTATTCCGCATAAATTCCTCTAATCTGGTTTCCAAGAATCGGCTCATATCTTCAAATAAACCCATTGCAGGCACTCCCAATCATAGTTGCATTTCTATGTTATTCCATTCTTAAATGGGGCTTCAAGGGCAATCGGGAGCAGGTGGCGCGCCTTGCGGGGGAGAAAGGGGCCGATCGCCCCTTTCCGCCGGGAGTCCTTACAACGACTGACCGGTAAAAATCGAGCGCACTTCACCATTGCGGCGAACGATCGCCTCTGCGTCTTTCACTTCCACCAAACTCCAGCCACTCGATCCGATTCGTTCCCCGATATTCACCCGACGAGTCACCCCATCCACTTCAAACAACGCTGCAGAGCGATCGCCCAATTCCAGAATCCCCACCAGCTCATGGCTGACTTGAGACGTGGCGGGCGTCGGCGTCGGCGTCGTGCTTTCTGCCCGAGTCGGTTTCGGTTCCGGTTCCGAGGATTGTTCCGCCTGCGCCGGAGATTGCTCTCGCGCCGTAGCGGAAGCGGCGGGTTGCGGCGAGGGTGCCGGTGCCGAGGATGCCACTTGCGGCGATAAAGCCGTGGGTCTTCCCACCGGTTTAGGCGTTTCCGCCGCCGGAGATGGTGCGGGAGATTCTTCCGGTTTGGGTGCTTCCTCAGCCGCCGGAGAAGGGGCGGGAGAGGGTTTTGGCGAAGCCGCCACCGTGGGTGCGGGAGACGGTGCGGGAGACGGTGCGGGAGACGGTGCCGGTGCCGGTGCTGGTGCCGGTGCTGGTTTCGGCGTGGGCGGCGTAGGTGCGGTAGCGGTTTGCGGCGGCGGTGCCGGATTTCTGGGAATCTGCACCGTGAGGTTAGGTTGCACCAAGGTGGGATTGATGCCTCGTTCCAGGGCGATCGCGATCCGATTGAGGACCTCCGCCAAATTCCCTTGATGCGGGGTATTCACCGTCACATTCGGCGTGGGGACCGTCAGATTCGGATTCACCGTCACGTTAACTGGCGGCGGCGGTGCGGGAATCGGTAACGCCGAGTTCGGTGCCGGCACCGATGCGGTGGGTTCGCCGGCAGCATTGCGGTCCATAATTTCGAGCGATCGCTCCATGTAGTTGATAAACTCCGCATCGGCTTCAGCTTTCAGTTGTTCCGGCGTTTTCGGCGCTGCCACGGTTTCCGCTTCTGGTGCCCGCTGAAACTGTAGCGCGAATTGCTGTAAATAGCCGCGATTCCACAACCACAACCCCAAGGTAACGAGCAGCAACCCACAGGCGGAACCCAACAGCCAGCGATCGAACGATTTGCCGGATTTTTTCGGCTTCTGGGAGGTAGAGGTTGCCTTGGCTTCCACAATCTGCCCCTCTTCTCGGGCCGATTGCGGTACCATCATCGGGGGCAAGACAATTTGCGGCACTTGCACCGATCGCAGGGATACCTTATCCGGTGCGGCGGGTTTCCGTGCGCGGCTACCCCCGGACAAAATCCGGTCCACATCTTCGAACAAATCGTCCATCAAGCGATCGGCGCAATTATCCACGGACCACTCCGGGGTGCCGATGCTATTGACCGGAATTTCTGCTTGCTGGGACTCTATGGTTTTGGTGCTAACATCCTGAGACATGGCTTTATTAATCAAGTGATGCGATCGCTTTTTATTTTACGGCGCGAACCAGCGGTTTTTCCCCCGGGTTTACGGGTCTAGCTTAGTCTTACCACTGGATTTTCGATCGCGCAAGCTTTTGTTACGAGTTGCAACAATTCTGGGCCTGGGGCATCGGTGGTGGAGGGTTCGCGGGCGCGCCCTCCACCCCGGGAGTTAGGCGGAAACCTCTGTGGGCACCTGACGTCTCCGCACCTCCAGATAAATCAGCAAAGCGTTGATATCTGCCGGGTTCACCCCGCCGATGCGACAAGCTTGCCCCACGGTGAGGGGTTTGACTTCGGCGAGTTTTTCCCGCGCTTCCTTGGAGAGGGTGGAGATATTGGCATAATCCAAGTCAGGGGGCAATTTGCGGTTTTCCTCCCGGGAAACCTGCTCGATTTGGTATTGTTGGCGTTGGATATAGCCGGCGTATTTGATGTCGATTTCCGCCCCTTCGAGTTCCGCTAGGGTGAGCGCTGGGTTGTCTAGTTGGTAGCGCTTCAGGTTGGAGTAGTGGAAACCCGGGCGACGGAGCAATTCGGCGAGGGTAATCGACCCTTTGATTTTTTGCTGGATATCCGCCGCGATCGCCACCCCGAGTTCCTCGCGCTCTTTAATCCGGGTGGAGTGCAAGCGCTCTTTTTCGGCGGCGATGTTTTCCTGCTTGCGGGTAAATAGTTCCCAGCGGCGATCGTCGATTAACCCGATTTCGCGCCCCACCGGCGTCAGGCGGCGATCGGCATTATCCGATCGCAGCAATAAGCGATACTCGGACCGCGAGGTGAGCATTCGATAGGGTTCGCGCAAGTCTTTGGTACAGAGGTCATCGAGCAAGGTGCCGATATAACTTTGCTCGCGCGCGAACACCATCATCTCTTCCCCACGCACGAATTTGGCAGCGTTGATCCCGGCAACGATCCCTTGTGCGGCGGCTTCTTCATAGCCCGTGGTGCCGTTAATTTGCCCCGCACAGAATAACCCCTCGATTTTTTTGGTCATCATCGTGGGATAACATTGAGTGGCGGGTAGGTAATCGTATTCGACGGCATAGGCGGGACGCAACATGGCGCAGTTTTCCAACCCCGGTAGGGTTCGCAGCATTGCCAGTTGCAAGTTTTCCGGCAATCCGGTGGAAAAACCTTGGATATACAGTTCCGGAATGTCCCGCCCTTCCGGTTCGATGAAGATTTGATGAGCGTCTTTATCCGCAAATCGGACGATTTTATCCTCGATGCTGGGACAGTAACGCGGCCCTTTGGCATCTACCCAACCACCATAAACGGGAGACAAATGCAGGTTTTCCCGGATTAGGCGATGGGTTTCGGCGGTGGTCCGGGTTAGATAGCAGTTCATTTGCTCTGTTTCTACCCACACCTCGGGATCGAAACTGAACCAGCGCACTTCGGAATCCCCCGGTTGCAGTTCCATTTTGTCAAAGTTGACCGATCGCCGATCCACCCGCGCCGGGGTGCCGGTTTTCAGTCGCCCGGTTTCAAATCCTAGGCGGTTGAGGGTCTCGGTTAATCCCACGGCGGGAAATTCTCCCGCCCGCCCCGCCGGCATGGATTTGTTGCCTACCCAAATAATGCCGCCGAGAAAGGTGCCGGTGGTGAGAATTACGGTTTTGCACCCGAAGGCAACGCCGAAGTAGGTCTCGACGCCGATAATTTCATCGTTGTCCCCGAGCACTACATCCGTCACCATGCCTTCGCGCAAGGTCAAGTTCTCTTGGGTCTCGAGAATGTTTTTCATCACTCGGGCGTATTCGCGCTTATCGGTTTGCGCCCGCAATGCCCACACTGCCGGCCCTCGGGATGAGTTGAGAATCCGCTTTTGCACGTAAGTGCGATCGGCCATTTTGCCGATTTCGCCCCCGAGGGCATCCACTTCATGGGTGAGTTGGGATTTCGCTGGCCCTCCCACTGCTGGGTTGCAGGGTTGCCACGCGATTTTATCTAGGTTTAAGGTTAACAGTAGGGTGCGACACCCCAGGCGTGCGGTGGCGAGTGCCGCTTCGCAACCGGAATGCCCCGCCCCTACGACTACAACATCAAAAATATCTTGGAATTCTGGGGATTGCATGGTTATCGCTTCGGTTTGAGTTGGTTTGGACTCTTTATTAATCATAGCGGCGATCGCTTGATTCCCCACTGGGCAACTTTGGCGATCGCCCCCTGGATTTTCGGATCGATGCCGATTCGCCTCTAGAGGTGCCACACTAGAGATTGGACTTCCAGACAATTTCGGGAGGTTAGAACAATAAATCCTTTATCGCAAGCGTTGTTAAAACAACCGCAACAGCTTTCTTATGAGGAACGTTTGGAGTTAATCCAAACAGTAGCCGAACAGATGAAACAACCCCCCCTCAGCCGAAACCCTAGCATAAAATTAGTGAGTTTGCCGGCATGACCCCGAACTTGCTGGGTGGAAGAGATGCTCGATAATGGGTGAACCCACTCAGGGGTAAGTCGGTAGATCCCGAAACCGGGAGTTCCGATAGCGTATGAAGATAGAATCCGCTTTAGAGGGTATATCTCCTCTCGATCTCGATACCTCATCGGTGATTTATTACGTTCAAGGTGTGACCCCGTTTTTTCCCGTGGTTGAGTTCCCGTTTCAATCAGTCGAAACAGGCGCTTTGGTGGCAATATACTCGCCGATAACGGTGGCAGAATGTTTGGTTTGACCCTTGAGAGTCGGCGCTCCGATTTTACAACCAAGATTTGTCGAATTGTTGACGAATTACCGCTTATTCGCAGAGGGTGAAGCCGAAAGTAGGGCGATCGCCGTCCACCATCCCCTCAGATGGGCTTCTGTATAAAATTCGGAGAAGGTGGGCAATGCCTACCCGATCGCTCGCAAAAAAACCTGTTAGCAAGTTAGGCATTGCCCAGCCTACGTCTTGCATCGCTGCGAGTTCTCGTCGCTCGGTCGAATCCGTATTACAATCAATAACACAGCAGCACCATAAAACAGAGGGGAAACCACGATGAAAGGACTGTGGCTGGACCACAAAAAATTGCAGCTAAAAAGTGACCTGCCGATTCCCGAACCGCCAGCAGGAGAAGCCCTGGTGCGGGTTTTGCGGGCGGGGATTTGCAATACGGATTTGGAATTACTGCGCGGTTACTATCCTTATCAAGGCGTCCTGGGCCATGAATTTGTCGGCGTGGTGGATAGCGGACCGGACAATCTGGTGGGTCGTCGCGTGGTGGGGGAAATTAATGCAAGCTGTGGCGAATGTCGTTTCTGCAAAAGCGGCCAACCCACTCACTGCGAAAACCGCACGGTTTTGGGAATTGTCAACCGCAATGGCGCATTTGCCGAATATCTGAGCTTGCCCGTAAAAAATTTGTACCCAATTCCGGAAAGTATTCCTACAGATGTGGCAACCTTTACCGAACCGGTGGCGGCGGCGCTGGAAATCCAAGAACAAATTAAAATTACCCCAAACGAGCGCGTTTTGGTGGTTGGCGATGGCAAGTTGGGGCAATTGGTGGCGCAAACTCTGGCGCTGACGGGATGCGATTTGCTGGCGCTCGGGCGTCATCGGGAAAAGTTGGACAACCTGGAGGCGCGCGGAATTAAAACCGGGTTCGCCGATGCGCTAACCGATCGCGCGTTCGATATTGCGGTGGAATGTACCGGGAACCCCGCCGGATTCGCGATCGCCCGTCGCGCCTTGCGTCCCCGGGGTATCCTGGTGCTGAAAAGTACCTACGCGGGGGATTTAACCATCGATGCGTCTTCTCTGGTGGTGGATGAAATCACTCTGATCGGGTCTCGTTGCGGTCCGTTTGACAAGGCGATCGCCGCCCTGTCGGACAATCGCCTGGATGTGACGCCGTTAATTCACGCCCGCTATCCCCTAGATGACGCGATCGCCGCGTTCGATCGCGCCCAAACTCGCGGCGTCTTAAAAGTCTTGCTGGAAATTGGCCAAGAATAATCCCCGGCGATCGCTGCCCGTGAGATATTTTGTGTGAATAAGGTGCGAGAGATAAATTGGGTTCGGGACACGGCACCGCCGTGTCCCTACAGGGGTGGTTTTCCTCGCACACAAAGATCGAATATCGCTCTATGTATCTAGCATACTTCCCAGTCCCCGTCATGCGGACTATAGCGCTGTCGCCCCTTCGCGCTTTGCCTGTGCCTCGGCGCGATTTCAATCGCCCGCTTTGACCAATGCTTTGACAAATGCCACGTAGCGACAATGAGTAAATTGCGCGATCGCGTTTCAAAAATTGCAATTAGTCCGCGTAGGCGGGCTAATTGCATAGCGGCAGATTGAAATCTGCCGATACGGACTCCCGGATAACAGATTCACGATCGACAATGACCAAATTACGAATGCTGTCGAAAATCCATACAGCCGATCGCTTTTTCAGTCATAGCGATTTTAGGTTGAACCGGGCATTTCAGACGATGATCGTTGGTAAAGAAGGCGCAATTGCTGCAGGGGATTTGATGCATTCGCTTGGCATTGGCAATCGTAGAAGCGATCGCGCTGGTAATGCTCCAGACAATCATCAGTAGCAGAACCCATGCCAAAACAAAACAAATCGGGACTAAAAATGGCTGGATTGCGTGAATCAGAGGTCTTAGGAATTGCAACACGGCCAAATACTGTAAAAACGACATTTAAAATATAACGATATATCATACCATGCCAAAGCCCGGAGAAAATCAGAAAATCCTCAATTCCCACAGACAAAGGCCAGATTTTATGGCAAAATCACAAGAATAGACGATTTTGCGTTCGACTCGTAGAGAAACGCAGGGATGTTCCTCCGTCGCAGGGATCCGGTTTCCCACTTCACCCCAGTATCGAGGCGAGGTGAAAACCCCTACGATCGCTGGGCGGGGGCGCGCGGCGGTTGCGATCGGGGGTGGGGCGATCGCACCGTGACCCGATTATCGATTTTTAACCCAACTTTTGATTTTCTCATCAAAACCCACCCCATTAAAGCCGCGCGATCGGGGATAATTTTGCCAACAACCACCTAGAGGAATTCTCATGGACATCAGACACGGATTTGTCGGAACTGTGGGCAACACCCCCCTAATTCGACTAAACAGCTTTAGCGAACAAACCGGCTGCGAAATACTCGGGAAAGCCGAATTTCTCAATCCCGGAGGGTCGGTAAAAGACCGCGCCGCCCTGTATATTATTCAAGATGCGGAAGAAAAAGGTTTGCTCAAACCCGGTGGCACCGTTGTAGAAGGAACTGCCGGCAACACCGGCATTGGTTTAACCCACATTTGCAACGCAAAAGGCTACAAATGCCTGATTATTATTCCCGAAACCCAATCCCGAGAAAAAATAGACACCTTAAGAACCTTGGGAGCAGAAGTGCGCCCCGTACCTGCCGTTCCCTACCGCAATCCCAATAACTACGTCAAAGTTTCTGGCAGACTTGCCGAAGAAATGGACAATGCTATTTGGGCCAATCAATTCGATAATGTAGCCAACCGAAGGGCGCATTACGAAACCACCGGTCCGGAGATTTGGCGACAAACCGACGGCAAAATTGATGCCTGGGTATCCGCCACCGGCACCGGCGGCACTTATGCCGGAGTTTCGATGTTCCTCAAACAAAAAAATACCGAGGTAAAATGCGTCGTCGCCGATCCAATGGGCAGTGGTTTATATAGTTACGTGAAAACCGGAGAAATCAACGTCGAAGGAAGTTCGATTACCGAAGGAATTGGCAACAGTCGGATTACCAAAAATATGGAAGGTGCTCCCATCGACGATGCCATCCGCGTGGATGATAAAGAAGCGGTGCGGGTGGTTTATCAACTGTTGGAAAAAGATGGCTTATTTATGGGCGGTTCGGTTGGCATTAATGTGGGCGCTGCCGTGGCTTTAGCCAAAGAACTCGGTTCCGGGCATACGATTGTCACCGTACTCTGCGATAGCGGGCAGCGGTATCAGTCGAAGCTGTTTAATTCCGAGTTTTTGCAGTCGAAAGGACTGTTACTTCAAGGGGATTAAACTGTCTGGAGAAAAGGGTATTTTGCGTCTACTATCATTTTTCTAAAACCGCGATTTAGACCGCTGCCTGTCAGTACATGGCATGCCCTGTCCCTACATTTCATCTGCATCATAACTCGTTTCCAAGCTCCTGCCTGGGAACGAGTTCAATTAAATTTTTATCGATTTTTTTATTTGAATTCACCATATAATTTGCGAGGTAAAAAATGTAAAAAAAATGAGTCCGCGTAGGCGGACTTAGCTTGTAGAGGCGCGATTAAAATCGCCCGTTTGAATGAATCATCCACCGGATGCAGGATGATGTTATAATAGAAATTAAAAAGCTGTTGGGTTGGGGTTTAATAAATTGAATTCATCGGCGAAACGAGTGCGGGTATGTACCAATCGAACTTGTCGCAAACAAGGGGCAAAGAAAGTGTTGGCGGCATTGCGATCGCATCCTCTAGAAAATGTCACGGTGGAGGAAAGCAGTTGCCTGGGACAATGCGGCAATGGTCCGATGGTATTCGTATTGCCCGAGGAAATATGGTATTCGCGGGTGCATCCCGATGAAGTGTCCGCGGTAGTGGAACGACATTTGAAAGGCGGAAACCCGGTAAAAGGAATGCTTTATGATAAATTTCATCGCGAATTAAAGGGGAAGAATTAACCGGTTGGGAGGTAGAGTCTCAAAAATTACGTTCCTAGGTTTTACCTAGGAACGAGTTTAAACGGATTTTTTGCCTGTTATTTGGCGGCGAGATATCCGCGAGTTAAATAAGGCACATCCACCACTTCGGCGTCGGCGTCACCCACCTTAACCTGCAAACCCACACCGCCGGCTTTGGTGCGGATATAAGCCAAACCAAAAGCGCCGTCTGGGGTATCGGCGTAACTGGTGAGGGTGCCGATTTTATTTTCCCCAATGGTGACGGGGGTTCCGGGAGAGGCGGGGGCGCTGAGTTTGAGGCCCCAAAGTTGCTGTTTCACCCCTTGATAGGTATTCAAACGGGCGATAGTTTCTTGACCGATATAGCAGCCTTTTTCAAAAGAAATATTATGCCACAAACCGGCTTCCAAGGGGTTATAATCTTCGGTCAATTCATGGTCGGAAGCGGGACGTCCTTGAGAGACGCGGAGTTGTTTCCAGCACTGTTCTCCCAGGGGAATTGACCCGGAATCGGTCAAAGTTTGCCACAGTTTAGGCCCTTGGTTGGCCGCAAAAATCAGGGTAAAACCTTCAGTTGCCAAACCGCTGCCCACTGCTACGCGAACGTCTGCATCGCCGAGAGTAAGGGTTTGGTGACTGGCAAAAGGTTCATCGCTAGAGAAGCCATGTTGTGCCAAAATACTGCGACTTTGCGGACCGATTATGCTAAAAATGCCCGTGGTGTCGCTGATATCTTTTAAGTCCACTTTATCCGCAGGGAAAATATAGCGATCGAGCCATTCCATCATTTTTTGGCGGCGGTTGGGAGAGACCAACAACAGCACCGAATCATCGGTGACGTAAGCGGTCACGATATCGATGGTGCGGGCGGTGGAGGTGACAAAAACCGTCTCGCATCCTTGACCCGGTTGCAAATTTTGGAAATCGTTGGTGCTTTGGTTGTGCAAAAAGCGAAGTTTGTCCGCGCCAGAGAGTTGCAGGAGTCCCCAGTGGGAGCGATCGCATAACGCCACTCCCTCGCGCACTGCCTGCAACGCTTCTGCATCATTCCCATAGCTCATCGGCACCTCGATTCCCGAGGCAGAGGTGTTAAATGTCGCGCCATTTTTTGCCTGTATGTCGCGTAATTCCCGATCCATTATTGCTCCTGATTGCGCTCGAATTACCTTTTACTAACTTATCAGAATTGCTGACCCTTCTATCGCCGAGGGTCAAACTATGAAACCGACGGCAAATGGGAAAAAATATCCCTAACCACCTGTTTCGCCTTATCGTCCAGACGATTCCAGTCCACCTCACCCTCTTCATCCAGTAAACTGCTGTCTATTTCCACTTCTCGGGATTCCGAGGAGGAATGGGTGGGGGTGTAGTCGAGAAAGCAGATTTGAAAGCACATCTCCCAGACATCAAACCGCAGTTGTGACTCTCCCTGGGTCAAACAGAGGACGTAACCGGGGAAAGGAGTTTGCACTTCTTCATAGGTGCCTTTCCAAGGGGAGACTTCCAGATGCTTGCGGAGGTTATCCAAAACGCGAATTAAAGCCGGTTGCATCAGGATTTCTGCCTGATGCCACGCCACTGTATCTTTAAACGTTGGTTTCATTAGCCGCCGCTCCATCGAGGTTCTTCATTTACGATACTCAATGGGGTTGAGGAATTTTTATGAAATTCAAAAAAATTTACATTTCACCAAAACCCTTGCTGTGGGGTCAATTCTGGGGGTGGTGGCGGGGTGGGGAAAAATCTGTATGCAGGGGGATGGCGAAACCGGGCGATCGCTGCTGTGCTGGGAATAACCTGCATTGGAGTAAAGAAACACCGATGAATCAGCAAAGCAAAACTGCCTCAATTTGGCATGCCACCAGCGAAGGTACAAAATACCCGCAACTGAGCGGGGATATTTCCGTGGATGTGGCGATCGTGGGGGGTGGAATCACCGGATTAACCGCCGCTGTCTTGTTGCAGCGCAATGGGCTGAATGTGGCTCTGTTGGAAGCGTCGCGAATTGGCAGTGGCGTCACCGGCAATACCACCGCACATATTAGCGAAGTGCCGGATATGGGGTATCGCCAACTGATTGCCAGCTTAGGCGAAGAGCAAGCGCAACGAGTGGTGCAATCGCGCCGCATCGCTATCGAAACTATTGCTTCGTTTGTGAAAACGGATAAAATAGACTGCGAATTCGAGCGCTTGTCCGGATATTTGTATGCCGAGTCCGAGTCCGAAGTTTCCCAACTGGAACGCGAAACGCAAGCGGCCCGCAAGCTGGGGGTCAGCGCTTCGGCGATCGCCGATGTGCCCTTGCCTTTTCCCGTGAAAGGAGGGATACTCTTTTCCAATCAAGCACAATTTCACGCCCTGAAATATCTGCAAGGTCTCGCCAACGCCTTCACCGGCGAGGGAGGAAAGATTTACGAAGAAAGTCGGGTGTTAGATATTGACATGGATCGCGATCCGATCGCGATGTCCACCCCTGGGGGCAAGGTTACGGCAAAAGAGGTCATCTTGGCGACAATTATGCCGATTCACGATTTGTTGAAGATGCAGGAGATTTTGCCCCTAACTACCAAAGCAGCCCCCTATCGGTCTTATGTGATGGGCGTGCGATTGGATGGCATCAGCGCCCCGAAGGGACTGTTTTGGGATACGGCACAACCGTATCATTACACTCGCCGCTACAATACTCCTGCAGGGGAGATGCTGATTGTCGGCGGGGAAGACCACAAAACCGGGCAAGAAATTGACGAAACCGAGTGCTATCGCAACTTGGAGCAATATCTGCGCGATCGCTATCCCATTGCCGCGATCGACTATCGCTGGTCTGCTCAACTCTACGAACCGGTGGATGGTTTGCCCTTTATCGGGAGTAGCGCCTTGCACCCGCACCTGCATTTTGCCACCGGCTATTCTGGCAATGGGATGTCCTTTGGTACCATTGCGGGGTTAATCTTCTCAGACAGCATTTTGGGGGAAAAGAATCCCTGGGCAAAGCTTTACGATCCGAACCGATTCAACCTCGTCGCCTCCGCACAAGGGTTCCTCAGTGAAAATATTGAGGTGGCCAAGCATTTTATCGGCGATCGCTTTAAAAGCGACGTCCATTCCCTTTCGCAAGTGCCCCTAAAAGAAGGGAGAATCGCGGAAGTCGGCGGCGAACAAGTGGCAGTGTATCGCGACGAAAGCGGAAACCTGCACACCCTCTCTCCGGTTTGTACCCACGCCCATTGCATCGTCAATTGGAACGCGGCAGAGAAAAGCTGGGATTGTCCCTGTCACGGCGGACGATTCAGCGCCACTGGCGAGGTTCTCAACGGTCCACCGATTAAAGAGTTGCAGCAGCGCGCTCTCTTAGGAGGATCGACAACTCCCTCCCGAGACTGATACAATTCGCGATCGCAAATCCGGGAAAGTCCATCTGCAGAAGGATAACCCCAAGATGCGATCGGTGCTATTGTAAATACAACAGTTGAAAAACAGCAAGGCAACGAACGCGAATCGGCAGAGAGTTCTGTCGCTGTGGCTCTTAGCCGCACGTCGAAGGAGAGCGACGTCAGATGTGCGGACGATCCGCGAAGCCTTGTTGCAAGTTAGGACAGCAACGGTGTGGAGTTTTTGTCGCTTCCTCCACTTTGTTACTACCAGTGGGAGGTTTAATCACCTCATCAGAGCGATCTAAGGTCGTAAACGTTGCCGAGTCTAACTTTTCACCCAACGATAATCCAGTTTTGCCTGTTTGAGTAAACTGCTGGTCTTTAGTCCGGTATGTGTTTACCCACGGCAAATTCGGAAAATTCGGGTCGGCAGAGAGTTCTGTCGCTGTGGCTCTTAGCCGCACGTCGAAGGAGAGCGACGTCAGATGTGCGGACGATCCGAATCCCTTATGCGCCTTGAACCCTAAACGGTGTGGAGTTTTTGTCGCTTCCTGCACTTTGTTACTACCAGTGGGAGGTTTAATCGCCTCATCAGAGCGATCCGAGGTCGTAAACGTTTTAGGTAGAGCGTTTTGGTTAGTATCTCATTTCAATACAATTTTTAATTTTACTTTAATCAAAGTCCTGGTCTCGATACCGGGACTTTTTTTTTACTGACTCATCACTCCGGATTGATAACCCTAACGATGAGAAGATGGTGTCCGGTTGATTGCCCCTAAAAATAGCTCGCGTAGGAGAATGTTCCGTCCGGATAGGTCCAGTTTTTCCAGGGGGCGGGACTTTTTAAGGAGTCGCGTTGGCGGTTGAAGAGGGGCGAAGGCGCAACTGCAGTTGCCCTCATCTACAACCTCAGTATCGAGGAAAAAAAAGGGAAGCGATCGCTTCCCTTTACTCCTTACCTAAACTATCTAATTCCAACTTTGGACAACCGGATTACATCTACGAAACCATTGCTTGTTGATGGCGATTTTTGGCGTCTTTAAACTGTTTGGCCAGTGCCTCCAATTGGTCTTCATTCATCACCTGGCGGAATTGGGCAAACATGTTACTTTCTTCTTCATTCACATGCTCCTTGACCATGCGTTTCAATTGTTGGATTTTCTCCATATACGCGGGAGAAGTAGCACTGGTGGATTTAATGTCTTCGAGCAGTTGCTTCATTTCCGCTTGCTCGTCGTAAAGCTGTTGTGTTTTAGGTAATTTCTCGCGAATGGCGGGATAAACCACATCTTCTTCCGCGTTGGCATGAGCGGTTAAATCTTTGAAAAGTTGGCCGAAAAATTCTTGCCGCTTGTTCGGATCGTCGGTTTTCTTAATTTCTTTAAAGAGGGTTTCTACCTTGCGGTGATCTTCATAGATGATTTCCAGGATATTCATATCGCCCTTGGTGCGACTGGCGGCGGCACCAAACACACCACTTAATGCGGCGAGAGCATCTTGCACGCGACCCCAGACACCTTGTTCTGGATCTTGTCCGGTGAGTTCGCGAGTGCCGATGACTTCGAGAATTCCCTTCAGTTGTTCTTGATGGGTGCGATTTTCAAAGTTAACGGTATTGAGAGGCGTCAGGGCTTCTTCAATATCTGCACCGACGACTTGCCCGGATTTGTGGACGATGAGTCCGGTCATTACTTGAGCGTGTTTGAGCAATTCATGCTCGGCGATTTTTTCATACAGACTCAGCTCGGAACCTGACATGAGTTCGCGAGTTTTGTCAATCATTTGTTGGGTTTTTTCGTGCGGATTGGATTGATTGCCGTATTGCACGATGGTGGTTTCGATGATGCCGAGGTTTTTGCGGTCATCTTCGAGCATTTCTTCAAATCGATCGCGAATTTCCGGATCGGAAATTGCCTGCATCAGTGCCTCTTCATTGGAAATCACCAGATTTTGTAGTGCTTTCATATCTGCTAGCTTCGTGGCGATCGCCATGCGCTTGGCATCTTGTAGTTGCACTGCCATATTAGTGTTCTCCTCTTTTTCGAGTTGGTGTTTTTGATTCCTTTCTCACTCTAGAAGAGCGATCGGCAAACTACATCCTTCTTTAGACAGATCGTGGCGATCGCCACCCCGAATCGGAGGGCAATTCACCGCCTCTCATCAGTATAAATACTCGGGGCTCCAGTAAAATCCGCTACCAAAATCCCTCTCCCACTCCGTGCAAAGCAGGCGAAAGGCTCCCGGATTGAGTTCATTCCCCCTTCCCCCCACACCGCCCTCCAGGGATAGATTGGGAGATAGTTCTGCCGAACGTGAGTAGATCGCAGAACCATTACCCCCTCTCCCATGCCAGAATGCCCTTTTCTGTCCCTGCGCCCCCAAATTGAGAAAATTGAGTTAAAATAGCATTGCCCCAATCTGGGCAACCCTAGATTCTCATAACATAAAAAAAATTAGGAGCCAAAACCATGCAATTCATGCGACAAGGGGACGTCCTTTTGCAATCGGTGAAAACCTCTCGGGGGAAAAAGCTGCGCCACCTGACCCTAGCGGAAGGCGAGGTGACGGGGCACTCCCACCGCATCAGCAACGGAGAAGCGGAACTGTATGAAGAAAACGGCACCCTCTATCTGCGCGTCTTGTCCGATCGCGCCACGTTAATTCACGAAGAACACAAAGCCATTGATATTCCCCAAGGACACTGGATGGTGCGGATCCAGCGGGAATATCAGCCCGAAGGATGGCGCTATGTCGCAGACTAAAATCGCCTCTCTCACTCTAGAACAAGAGGTATTGCTTCCGGTTTATCGGGACGAATGGCGCGAACGCACCTTTTCTTGTCAGCCGATAAACCGGGAGAAAGCCGCACGCGCCGTGAAAACCACTTACGCGGCACTGGGCCTGCCAGAACCGGACATCGTGTTTCTCACTACCCCGGATGCATTGCGACAAATGCTGCTACAGCAATCTCCCAAAGCCCTGGCCCAGCAGTGGGGCGCACCCCTGCTGGCTTCCTTGGGCACCGCGATCGGCGATCGGGTGCGAGAACAGGTGGAAGACAGCCTCTGGATCGAACTAGAGAACGAATTGTCCCCCGAGGACTTTCCCCTAATGATGTTTGTCCTGCAAGATACCCTAGTGGGGCAAGATGGGGAACTGCTGACCCAATTGTGGGGCGAGTGGCAAGAGGGGATATTGCGACAAATGTGGGAACAGCAGGAGCGGGAAATGCGCCAAGAACTGCTGAAAATCCCCGGGATGGAACCCCTGACACAAGTGGGAGACTTTCTCTGGCAGCATATCGGGGAACCCCTGTCGCAGCAACTGGAAGAAACCTTCTGGAAGCCGATGGCGAACCAACCTTGGGTGCGCGAGTTGGAACGGCAAATGACCCAACCCTTGCTGCAACTCGTGGGTGGGATGGGATTTGTGTGGAATTTAGCGCACAATCTACAAGCCGGTTCGATGGCGACTCTGGATTTTTGTATTTCCGTACTCGGTTGCGATTGCGATCGCGCCGAGTGGGAGGCTTACATGGGGTTAGCAACCGAATGTGGCTTAACATTGCCTTTGGAAAACGCTTGTTTGGTGTGCGATCGCCCCATCAAGATCTCATTCGACAGCGATCGCCGCCTACACGCCGAAGGGGAAGCAGCGATCGCCTGGGCGGATGGGTATTCCATCTATGCCTTTCAAGGCGTCAGATTGCCCCCCCGCTACGGCAGATTGCATCCCAATTTATGGCGATCCGAATGGCTTTTAACCGAATCGAATGCCGAACTGCGGCGCGTCTTAATCCAAGGAATTGGTTACAGCCGCATCTGTCAAGAACTCGATGCGGTAGAGTTAGACTTTTGGCGAGAATATACCCTCATACGAATCGAAAATGAAGTGGATATCGAGCCAATTCATCTCTTAAAAATGACCTGTCCGAGCACCGGCTACATCCACGCCACCCGCGTTCCGCCCCATATTTTTTCAGCCCGCGAAGCCATTCGCTGGGTGAATTGGGATATCGACCCCGAACAATTTGTGGTGGAAAGTTAAACGGCTCAAAGGTCATTGGTCATTGGTCATTGGTCATTGGTCATTGGTCATTTGCCCAAAGGTCATTGGTCCAAAGGTCATTTGTCATTGGTCATTTGTCCAAAGGTCATTTGTCATTTGTCCTTGGTCATTGGTTTGGGGACGTAGGGTGCGTCACCCCCGCCAACCGATCGCGCACATCCACCAAATTTCTGCGGGGGTGACGCACCGCTTCCCGTTACGGTCATGGGTTTGGGGACTCTCCGTGGGGGGTGGAATGAGGGGAATTATGCCGGGTTTGATTTAACTCAATTTGACCACTGCTTTATCCTCCAACAAGGTGCGATCGGTAAGCAAATCTTCTACCGTAATCCGCAAAAAACGCTGTTCGTCTACCTGAAAAAATACCTTCACCCGATCGCTGCCCGGATTTCCCGGCGGATCGAGTTCGGCAATACTGCGTGCCCCTTCTTTGTCGTTCAGGGGTTGGACCGTTACCCGATCGCTTCCTACCCTGCGCGTCACCAGGCGATCGCCATCAAAATACACCTCCGTGCCGCCAGTTTGCGACCCTAACTCGCCAATAATTAACTCGATACTGGGCTGATTTTCCACAGAAGCGCCTAACACTAATTCCACCGGATTCGACATCGGATAGGGTTGTCCTTCATTAATCAACGGATGCCAACTCTGCCGTTTATTCCGCCGGTCCCAATAGCGAATTCCGTAACTGTGATACAGAAAATCTTTCACTTCCATGCCTCGCTCCAGTTGCAGTGCGCCTTGGGCAATTGCTTCAAACGGGCGATCGCTGCGAATTTTATCTGCATCAAAATATTGCTGCACCCAATTTTGCACCGCCGGAATTTGCGTGGTTCCTCCCACCAACAAAACCCCATCGATATCGGTCACTTCTAACCCCTGTCGTTTCGCCTGCTGTAGCACCTGATTCATCGCCTCATCCAGGCGCTCAAAAAAAGCATTGTCCCGCAAAATATTCTCCAGGCGATCGCGGTCTAAAGCCAACTCATAACTCTCCAAAGTTTCATCGTTAAAATACACCTCTTTGGCTTCTTGTTGCAACGAAAGCTTAATTTTCAAGCGTTCTGCCAACCGGGTAATTAACGGCGTCTTGGGCACTCCTTGGGTTTTCCCGAAATAATCCACCAGCCAATTATCGATATCGCTGCCGCCCAAATTTTTGCCAGATTTCGCCAAAACTCTGGCAGTTTTCACCTTCTGACCGGACTTTTCTGCTAACATGTTGTCGCCCCATTTCAGCAGAAATCCCAAGGTTTTTTTCTTCGCCGTACTCGGATCGAGTCGCACTAACGATAAATCCAGGGTTCCCCCGCCAAAGTCTACCACCAGGAGGTTTTCTCGTTCCGCCAGTCCGTAGCCCAACGCAGCGGCGGTGGGTTCGTCCACCATTCGCACTTGTTCTACGTTGAGAGATTGGCACACTTGCCCCAACCAGTGGCGATAGGCTTCAAAACTATCCACCGGCACGGTGAGTATCAACGACTCCACGGGCAAGGGAACTTGCCGAACCCGATGGATCAGTTGGCAGAGAAACCATTTCCCCACCCGTTCGAAGCTGACGGTTTGCCCGTCGAGTTCCGGGAGAAAACCTTGGACATCCGATCCGATACCGCGCTTGAAACTGCGGAAAAATCGCGGGTCGGATTTCAAATCCACACCGCGATCGCGCACTTCCTGTCCGATGAGGACTGTCTCAGCGCTGGCATCTTCCACATAAAGCAAACTGGGAATTAAAGGGGGATTTTGACCCACCTGCCAGGAAATGCGCGGCAGTTTTACCGTTTCCGGTTCTCCGGTGGCGGGATTGGTGCGTGCAATTACGGTATTGCTGGTTCCAAAATCAATTGCGATCGCCATTGGGCTTTCTTTACTTAACCACAACTTGAGTGAACGGTTCTATGCTATCGAAAAAAGTGCCCGTAAAACCAGGGCGACGAAAATCGCGCTTGAGCCACCCTCTTCCTACCGCCGCGCGACTCCACCAATGCCGGATCCGCGCCACTGCCGCCCCCCAGTCGCCCGCCGGGGGGCGGTGGGGGCTTCGGCGTCCCTGGGCTACCACCCTTTGCAAATCGGCTCTTGTCGGTTATACTTAAAGTAATCCCCGAGGCGATCGCAGGCTTGTGCGAGCAATGCGTCCAGCTTGGAGGCGGAGGCGAGATCCGCGTCCCCGGCGGCGGCAATGTCCTGGATATTCCACAGTTTCACGGTTCGATCCCAACTGCCCGATGCCAGCAGGGTGCCGATGGGGCTAAAACTACCGCTAGAGATGCGATCGCGGTGCCCTTCGAGGGTTTTGAGCAATGTGCCATCGCGCCGCCAAATTTTTACCGTATTGTCATCGCTAGCGGAAGCGATCGCCTCGCCATCGGCACTAAAACTCACCCACAGCACTTTATCCCGATGCCCTTCGAGGGTTTTGAGCAATGTGCCATTGCGCCGCCAAAGTTTTACTGTATTGTCATCGCTGGCGGAAGCGATCGCCTCGCCATCGGGACTGAAACTGACGCTATTCACTTCATCGGTATGCCCGGTTAACGTCTTTTTTAACTGGAACGAGTCCGCATCCCACAGGGCGATGGTTCGGTCCGCACTTGCCGAAGCCACGGTCCGGCCATCGGGGCTGAAATCCACGGCGAAAACGCGATTCTCATGGCCTGTGAGGGTGGCGAGGAGTTCCCCGTTGCGATGCCAGACTTTGACGGTGTTATCCCAACTGGCGGAGGCCAATCGGGTGCCGTCGGGACTGAAGGACACCGCACTCACGCGATCGCCATGTCCGGTGAAGGTGGCGATCGCTTTCCCATTCGGCTGCCACAGTTTAATCGTTTTATCCTTACTAGCGGTGGCGATCGCCTTGCCATCCGGGCTAAATTCCACCCCCAGCACCCAATCCTCATGGCCTCGCAATTGGTTATATAGGCTAAACTCCCGGTTTCCGGATTCCTCTTCCTCCTGCATCCGCCAAATCCTCACTTTTTGATCTCGGCTGGCGGAGGCGAGAAGCTGGCCGTTGGGGGAAAAACTGACCCCATTCACGCCATCCAGATGCGACTCTAGCACTTGGCGCAATCGCACTTCCGGCGTCCACAGTTTCACCAGATTATCCCCGCCTGCCGAAACCAGCAATGTGCCATCGGGAGACCAGGCCAGATCCCACACCGGGGCGCGATGAGCGTCTAGGGTTTTGAGCAATGTGCCGTTTTCTACCTTCCAAAGTTTGATGGTGTGGTCTTGACTGGCGGTGGCTAAGATTTGGCCGTCGGGGAACCAAGCGAGACGGGCGATCGCGTGGTCGTGGGCGATAAACTGTCGCTCTAACGTGCCATTCACTCGCCAGATATATACAATGCCATCCCCGGTGGCGGTGGCAATTTGTTGCCCGTCTGGGGAGAACAGCACGGTGGAAACCCCGTTGGTATGGCCGCTGAGGGTAGCGATCGGCACTGCTTTTTCCCCGGGAGGGTCGATGCGCCACAGGTTCACCTGGTTGTCATAACTGGCGGTGGCCAGTAGGGTGCCGTCGGGGGAAAAGCTCACTTCGCTCACTTCATGGGTATGGGCGGTGAGGGTTTGCAGCAGTTGGGGTTCCCCTTCCGGATCCTTGGGAATGCGCCAGAGTTTGGCGGTTTGGTCGCGACTGGCGGTGGCGAGTCGGGTACCGTCGGGGGAGAAGGCGACACTAAACAAGCTCTCATTATGTGCTGGGAGAGTATGCAGGAGTTTGCCTTGCAGATTCCACAGTTTGAGGGTATTGTCCGCACCCACAGAGGCGATCGCGCTTCCATCGGGGGAGAAGGTCACGCCATATACGCGATCGCCATGTTCTAAACGCTGCAGTAATTTGCCCTGGCGGTTCCACAGAATTACCGTGGCGTCGGCGCTGGCGGTGGCAATTTTCTCGCCGTCGGGAGACCACGCCACGTCCCACACCCATCCCTGATGGCCATAAAATCGATTCCGTTCTTCAATTTTAGAGAGAATATTTTCTAAATTAAAAATGGTTTCTGCGCGCAACGTTTGCGGGGCGGAAAGGGTTTGCAGTTCTCTCCCGGCGCGAATGGCATTCACTAATGCTTCTAGAGGTTCGTTGGCGGAGTCGCGAATCATTGAGGCGGAATTTAAGGCGTTGATTTTTGCCAATTGCGCTTGTTTTTTTTGCGCGTTGGCGCTGACGACAATGGTGGTGGCGACCAGGGAAAGCATGACAACACCGACCAGTCCGATGCTAATGGTTCGCTGGGCTTGGCGATAGGCGTCCTCGAGAATTCGGTTGGCTTTTTGTTCGGCGTTTAAAGTGATTTGAGTTTCGATTTTTTCCAGTTCGATCGCTTTTTTTTCTGCTTGTTGACTGGCGGATAAAAATTGATAGTCGCGATCGCTTAAACTTTTATCTGCAGCCCAGGCTAGGGCGTCGCGCAATGCTAACCCGCGCAACAAGCGGGATTCGTCAGCACAATTGCTGGCTATCCAAGCGGCGATCGCTTCCGAATACGGTCGCAAATCTGCCAGGTGTTTTTCCACCCAGTCTCGATTGAAAACTTGCCGATAAATCGGATTAAATATCCACAGATTTCCCGCTTTTTTGATGACTAATCCCGACAAACGCAAGGCGGTTTCTTCC
Source organism: Phormidium sp. CCY1219 (assembly GCF_055795085.1). Classification (NCBI taxonomy): domain Bacteria; kingdom Bacillati; phylum Cyanobacteriota; class Cyanophyceae; order Oscillatoriales; family Oscillatoriaceae; genus Phormidium; species Phormidium sp. CCY1219. The sequence goes on from NZ_JAYFEQ010000875.1 coordinate 24,757, forward strand.
GGACTGCCATCGGCGATCGCCCCGCCATTAGTAGCATCTTTTCGGGGAAAGGTATCGGTGGTTTGGGTCAAAATTTGCTGATACAGTCCCAACAGCCGTCCGGCGCGTTTGGGATTGCTGAGGATGCGATTGCGAATGGTTTTTAAATGTTCCGGTTCGTCTTGCGCTTCCCAATTGGTTATGATATACTCTTGCACCAGTTGTTCCACATTTGGCCTCGGATCCCTGGCTTTTTCTACCAGGATTTTACAGAGTTTTTGGGTTAAAAAGGGTTGCCCGCTGGTCCAATATAAAACATCCCCTAAAATGTCGGTCGGATTCGCGAATTTTTCCGCCAATCCCGGGATTAAGGCGGGGATAGCTTCTGTGAGGGTAAACCCATTGAGTTCGATCGCCTGTCCGATGTTAAAAGGGGTGCGCTGTTTGTCGGCGATTAAATCCGACGGGGTGGCGACGCCGAGGAGACAAAAGGTGAGGCGATTGTAGTGCGGATTGTCGGCGCGCTGATTGTAGCAGGCGCGGATAAAGGCAAAAAAATCATCGGTGGGAAAATTGAAGCTGAGAATGCTATCGATTTCATCGATAAAGATAACGATATTTTGCGGAATTTGCGCCAGTAAAACGGTTTCGATAAATTCCCGGAAGCGCCCCAAGGGGGATAACCATTCGCGATCGCGCCACCACTGGCGTAAATTGACCTCGAGTTGTAAATCTAAAGTTAAACTGCGAAGCAAGTTGGCATACCACTGATTTGCCGTTACCTGCTGCACGTTATCCATCGAAATATCGATGGCGCTACAGGCGATTTCCGCTTGTTGCAATTGGCGCATCACCTGTACGCGCAAGCTAGATTTCCCCGTTTGTCGCGAGTTGAGAACGTAACAAAATTGTCCCGCTTTCAATCCTTCATAAAGTTGGCGATCGGCTTGCCGTTTCACATAGGTGAGGGCATCTTCGGGCAGGGTTCCGGAAAAGATATATCGCTCGACCATTTGTCGCAGGGAGGATAGAGGACAGCATCTATTTTATTATGGAACATTTTTCTTTTCTCGGGGCAATAATTATCAAAAATTTACAATGACAAAAACCCCGCACCCCGGGTGGGGCGACCCCAAATAACTCCGCCGATGTGGGAGAATTTTCATGCAAGAGCGCTGCAAACCGGAGGAGGAATTTTTTCCATCGGCTATCGGAGTTAAGTTAAAGCCAGACGAACCGAAAAATACTGTCGATATAGCTCGAATCGGGGGGTGACATTATTATCTTGAAGTTGCACCAATCCCATGCTATAGAGTTTAAAAGCTCGTTCGGAAGAAATTTTCACCGGTTTATTCGCCATCACCACATCGCGGAAGGCGGCGGCGAGTTCGGGATGGTGTTGTAAGTTCCACAAATGTTGTCGCAGGTGGTCGCCAAATGGGCCGGCTTCCGTGGCGGCGATCGCGGCAAATTCCAGAAAAGAAATCCGATTTCGGTAGAGATAATCGAAGGCTTTTCTAACTAAATAAGGATGTCCGCCGATAATGTCGAGCAGGGGTTGAAGTTCGGTGTCGCTTTCCCACTCGAGTCCATAGCGCTTGGCCAAATCCTGCACCTGCGCGGGGGTGAATTCGGGTAAAGACACCACTGCGCCGAGGTTGGCAAGGGGGGAGTGATTGATATCCAGACCGCTATAAACTTCGGTGGAATGAACCACGATTAAGCGCAGTTGTTTCCAAATTGCGCCTCGGCGATCGCTGCGTCTGGCAATATCGTACCAAGCGCGCAATAAGCGACAAAAATCGCTGGCAATTTCGGGATGCTCGAACACCACATCTACTTTATCTAAAGCTAACACTAACGGCGTGGTGGATTCGGGTAAGATATATTCTTCAAAGTAAACGGTGGTATTGTTGTTGCAGCCAAAAATATCATCCCAATATTCGCTTAATTTATTGGGTAAACCGCACAGTTGTCCCACACTGGCACAAAACCACTGCAAAAATTTCCGCAAATCGGTAAAAACGGTGCTATCGGCTAAATCGAAACTCAGCGTAACGGTGCGATAGTTGGCGTTGCGGGCGCGATCGAGAATGCGATCGAGCACAGAGGTTTTGCCCATTTGTTGGGGGGCTTTTATCCGCAGAAGTGCTCCCGGTTGCGCGATCGCCTGCTGACAGCGTTCTTCGATGGGGTGACGCTGCACGTAAAATGGCGAATTTAGGGGAACGGTTCCTTCGGAAAATTCCAAACAAGGTGTGGCGATCGCCTCGGTTGGCGTGGCGATAAAGCTGCGATCGACGCTTTCCTGGGACATTTGCCACCGTCTTTGCAAGGCAGTTTTGAAATTTTTTTTACTGACTTTTTCCCCGAGAGCATCCGAGAGTCGGTCCCAAAACTTTTTGCCCACCATTCGATGTAGGTAATTCGCCGCATACTCGGTATTTTCGGCAATTTGTTCGTAGGTTTTATCTTGCCACGCCCCCCGAAAAATTTTCATTTCAATATCGCTGATATGCTTTCCGCTTTGGGCAAAAATGGCCTCGTCGGCGACTTTAAATGCTTCTTCAAAGTTAATTTCTTTTTCTAGCATAAAGCGTAATTTTTTTCAAAAAATAAAGATAGGCTGGGTTTAGTATTAGTCCGTATTATATCAAAGTCGGCGCGCAAGTCTCTTGCTCGGGTGTGGCCCGTGGTGTATGCTGAGTGGCTGGGGTTTGCCCACTGCGGATCCATTGCGGACGGTGAGGGGATCCGCATGGAACCACGGTCGAGACCCGCCCTGGCGCGTCGGGGAGGGGTGCAATTTTCGCTGTCACGAAATAAATGCACTACAAAAAGCCGGAGCAACTCCGGGAATAGGTGTCGTAAATCCCTGTAGGGTAATAGCTTCAGCGATTTACCCCTAAACAATCAGCAACAGATAAATTGCAAAATTAGAGTAATTATTCTGGTTATAACAAATCTTTATTTATCGAGGGAGAAAATTTGTCAAAAAATTTTTTTTTCTCTCCGGATATCTGCACAGGCGAAAAGTATTGGAAAGTCATACGCGATCGCCAGCCGAAACCCGAATGTTACGGTTTCTTGACTTCAGCGACCGGATCCAGGTCATCAAAAGTCATCGGCGATCGCCTGTTATCTAAACAAAAGTTCACCTAGGAGGGTGCTATGTACTATGCTTATTTGACGGAATCGGATAACCAATTCCAAGAATTGTTTCCGCAAGGAGTGCCTACATGGGGCTTAACGCCGGATGATTTTATCGAAATCTACGACTCATGCGGTTGCGAGTTAATCGATATCGAACCGGCTTTTCGCGTTAACATTGCCGGATTAACCCCGGAACAGGAGTTAAAACTTTTCCAAGAATATGCCTCCACGATGAATGACCCCCGATTCGTTCGCGGAATGTTTAAATTAATGGAAAATGGATGGATGAGCATTCCCGAATCTCTGGTACAATTCGTGGTTTGGCGCGATCGCCAGGAAGTTTTTTGCTTTAAAGTAAAAGATAAAAATTTCGGTACCGATCGATTGGTTAAGTAAGTGATAAAATTTGCCCGGAACAGGAAACTTTTTCCCGATCCCCTTCTCCTAGCCCGCGAGATGGGGAATTTTTCTGTCTTTTATATCTCTTAATTGAATCGATATAAAATCTTATTTTGGATTTGTTTTGCACTTGAATTGCCATTGGTTTATTAATTGAAAAATTCAGACTCGCTTCAGTGATTTCTTTCTCTAGAATAGCCGCGCGATCGGGAGAATTCCGATAAAAAGGATCCAGTTTTTCAACTGGACGAATCTGCGCCCCAAACCCCGGCGCTAACCGCTGTCTGCGCCGCGATCGCCGCCGCCCATCAAAAATCAACGTCGCCCCCGTCACTTGTCGATTTCAGGGAATCCGCTATAATCAAACCAATATTTATCCATTCCCCTGTGACGAAAGCAACTTTACACCAATCATGGCCGCGATCGAACTCAACTCCGAAAAAACAACCGATTTTAATCACTCCATTGCTTCCCTACGCGATGCCCAAATTTTCAACCATTCCCAACGATTTATCCAAGGATGGTACTGGGCAATTCCATCCCGCGAATTGAAACCGGGTCAAGTCAAACCCATCACCCTTTTAGGGAGAAAAATCGCCATTTATCGCGGCGAAGCGGGCAAAGTCTTCGCCGTAGATGCCTATTGTCCTCACATGGGCGCTCACCTCGCCGAAGGAAAAGTCGAGGGGAATGGGTTGCGCTGTTTTTTCCACAATTGGAAATTCGACGCTGACGGAATTTGCGTAGACAGTCCTTGCTTGGGAAAACCAGTTTCCGTCACCATAAAAACCTGGCCCACAGCAGAAAAATACGGCATGATTTGGGTGTGGACGGGCGAAGAAGCGCAGCAACCCATTCCCTTTGTGCCCGAATTAAAAGAGGACAGTTGTGATGTGATGTTGGCCGCGCGATTTGAGAAAAATTGTCACCCGAATGTGGTGATGATTAATGCCATTGACGCCCACCACTTTAACACCGTTCATAACCTGCCGGTGGATATCGTTTTCCAAAAAAAAGAACTCCCCGAAAATGCCATTACGTTTAGCAATATTACCCGGGGCGGCGATGATTCCTGGTTCGTCAAACTGATTCGTCCCCTTTACCAAAATGAAGTCACCTATAAAATGTGTTATTGGTATGGCAGCATCGGTACCGTCACCCTCGGTCCGGACTTTTTTCACTTTCACATTATGTTCGCCCTGCGCTTAACTGAAACGGGCAAAACTGAGGGGCAGACGCTTTTACTCACCCAAAAACGCCCGGGATTGTGGGGATGGATATTCAATCGCTTCGTGCTTTGGATAACCTGGATAGTGGGAAATTATTTTGCCAAAGGAGATACGCAAATTTTTCAAACGATTAAGTTTGATTTCAAAACCCCCACGAAAGCGGATAAATCGATTATCGAGTTTATCGACCATCTGGAAGGGCAAACCGCTTTAACCTGGGAAACTTGGCAAGCGGTAGAGCGCTAATCCACATGGCAATCTTTTCGTTTGCTATCAGTTGCCTATCCCGGAGATATTCAGTTACTTTTCTGCCAAAATATTAGGAAAAATATGGTTAATTTACCCACAAAATTCTATAGTATATCGGGATTTGAGTTGCCAGCTAGTGGCGCAGAAGATAAGCTAAATTGCCTTTTGAATTCTGCCTTAAAACACCGATTCAGGGATAATTTTCAGGCTCCAGCAGTGCCCGTGCAATCTCTGTGGGAGGCGGGTTATTTTGGGTTGGACAAGGTAAAAATTTTTCGCGATTCTAGTGGGGCTGAACAAGAGAAAATCTTGCAGCTTTGCACGCGATCGCTCCTGGAAGAAGCCTATTTTATCGAAAAAGCAGGGGTGGGTTACATGGCCAAAATGGTCATGCTGGCGCAAACTACGGAAGAAAGAATGCTTTACGGACTGTTTGCTTCAGATGAAGCCAGTCATTTGGCACAGATTAGCCGCTTTATCAAACCAGACTATATCGGAGGACAGGAGAGAGCTTTTTTGCGCCTGTTATCCACTGTGGTGGAAAATGAAGATAAAAGCGTTTTGTTGTTTGTCATTCAGGTCGTATTGGAAGGGTGGGGTTTGAGTCACTATCGGAATCTGGCGAAAGGGTGCAAAAATGCAGAAGTGGCGCAGATGTTTCGCGGGTTTTTGCAAGAAGAAGCGCATCACCACGGAACCGGGATGATGTTGTTCGATCGCCGGTCATTGTCGCCATCGAGTCGAGATGCGATCGCCGAAATTCTGGCCTTATTTTTGCGAATGGTACAAGTCGGGCCGCAAAGCGTAGTGAGCGCGATCGCCCGCGTCAAAGGTCATTTATCCCCCCCGCAAAAAGTCAGAATATTGACCGAATTAGATACCGAAACTCAAAGCGGAACTCGGCTAAAATTGCTGCGATCGCTCATGCAGGGCAAAACCGCCTCGCCCATCGTTCACCGCTTAGAAATACAAGGGGCATTCGAGCCATTTTCTCCCGAAGACTGCCTGCGATCGGTTGAATCATAATCCCCGTTTTTCAGCAACCACACCCAGGCAATTGAACTCGCAGTATTTTGATTTATCCTAAGTTTATAATTAAGGCAAACTCCATGAAAACCCTATTTAACGAACCCACAACCAACACCTTGCGAGAAAGCGAAAAAGTTTATCGCAAACTGCAACTAAATTACCAGCGAAACAAACAGCAAGACCGCACCGAAATGCTGGATGAAGCGGCGCAGTCTTTCCACTACGAAACCTGCAAAAACGAGTATTGGAATCCGGAGGAATTTTCCCTGCTTTATGGCACGCCGTTATGGGACCAGGCGAGTGCTTCTCAAAAAATTATCCTCAATCATCTCTATTGGGTCGCCTATTATTCGCAAATTATCTCCGCCGAAATTGCCACAATTTTATTCAATCAAACCAGCGCCGCTGGACTTTACGCCCAAGAAGATTTTCGCCTAATTTGCGATATGCTAGACCTGGAATCGGCGCAAGAGAGAACCCATATCAGCGCCTTTAAAACCGTCTCCGAACAGGTAGAATCGGCATTATTTGGCAAGCGAATTTTTACCTACCCGATGCGCGGTCCTTATGGAGAAACGATGGTATATGCAGATACAAATGTCCTCAAAACTTGGTGGAAAAAACTGCAACTGCAGTGTTTCGGGTTGCTTTCTTCCGGAAATACCTTTCTCGCCTGTCAGTATTTCACCGTGCGCGGGGTGCGAACCCTAAATGGAAAGCTGGTACAGCACAAGCTCAGTGGCTATTACCAAACCCATCCCGAGAAAGAGAAAGCGCCAATTCCGGCTAAAATCTCTTACTATCATTTTATGGACGAGAGCTTTCATTTTAATAGTTCGACAATTTTATCCCATGATGTGGTAAAGTGTCTGAAAAATCCCACGGCATTCGAGCAGTTCGTGGCCAATTTGGGGTTACGGGGGTGTCAGAAAGACCACTATCATTTTTCCGTGGCGATTAACGGAATATTTTGGTACGATCCGGCACTTTATCCGGCAATTTATCAGGTGTTGTGTTCGGAGATTTTCGGGATGAGCGATCGCGAAGCGAAAGAGATGATGCGACGCTGCTTTACCGAAGAATCTCTGGGTCTGCATCGCAGTTGTCAAACCCATGAGGAGGCGATCGCATCTTATAAAGTCTATCTCGAAAAGGTCGATTACGCTTGGAAAAGCAACCGGGAAATGGAGATAATGGCCGCAAATTCCCTGTCCAAATATCTCAGCCTTCAAAAACAGGCATTTGCCAAATTTGAATGATGACATAAATTAGCAAAAACCGGAGAAAATATGAAGACAAAAACCAAACTTTCCCTCGCCTGCTACACCCTCGGCATTTTAATTGTGGCATCTGTAGCCGTGGTGTACCTGTTTACGCCACAACTGTTACCCTATCAAGAAGCCGCGATCGGCGCATCCTGGTCCGAACTCAATGAAGGGCTACAGGTGCAATTTTTATCCTTGTTAAAAGTGTGCGGCGGCGGATATTTGTTTACCGCAATTTCCCTAGCCGTTTTATTGTGGATTCCCTTTCGCAACGGCGAACAGTGGGCGCGCTGGGCCATTCCCGCCATTGGCATTCCGGCAATTTTAATCGTGAATTATGCCGGATTGACGATTATTTTAAATACGCCGGGACGCCCCCCATTAATTGCCGGCCCGATCGCGATCGGCTTTTTCCTAGTTGGACTATTTTTGTCCTCTGAAATCGATGAAGTCGAGCAAACCACCCTCACCGAAAGTCCCGAACCCCAAGAATTCAACACCAATCCCGACTAATTCTCGTTCCCCCCAGGGGGGGAACGGACCTCCCGAACGCCTGCCTGCTGCGCTACAAACTAAAGCCAAAAACCAACTATGCGATCGCCCAATCCCCACCCCCTTCAAAACCAAAATACGCAACCGATTATCCCTCGACCAATCTTTAATAACTGGGACATCGTGGCCAAAGGGTGGTACATTGCTTGTTCCAGCAAATCCCTGCAAAAAGCGCAGATAAAATCCTTAGAACTTTGCGGGCAAAAAATCGTTGTTTTTCGCGGAACTGATGGCACCGCGCGCGCATTAGATGCCTATTGCCCGCATTTGGGAACCGATTTAGGAATTGGGCGCGTCGATGGCAATTTTATCCGCTGTTTTTTCCATCATTGGGCATTTGATGGCGCGGGAAACTGTCGGGATATTCCCTGTCAATCCACCATTCCGGAAAAAGCACGGCTGCAATCTTATGCCACCGATGAAAAATATGGGTTTATCTGGGTATATCCCGATGCCAAAGCACCAGAAACCGTGGCAGAATTTGACGAACTCAAAGGCAAACCCTTAATGACAATTGCCGATAAAGCCTTTGAACGCCAGTGTCACCATCACATTTGCATGATGAATGGCATCGACGCACAACATTTGCGAACCGTGCATCAATTAAATATTAACATGAATCTGTCATTGCAGCAAAATCAATCCGGTACGCAAATCGATTTTACCCTCTCCGGAGAGTTTCCCCATTCCACCCGCAAAGAACGGATCGTGCGACGGGTTTTAGGGGAAAAATATGCCTATACCATGCGGTATGCGGACGGATGTATCGGACTGCTGACTATGATGAAAAACGTTAAACTCTTTCCGCCGTTGCACATGATTTATGCCTATACTCCCGTGGCACCCGGGCGCACCCGAATTCAGCCGATTTATGTAGCAGCAAAAAGAGGCGGAATTTTTGGAATACTGGTGACGCGCATTTTACTCGAGTTGACGCGCTTATTCTATCTATTTTTGAAGGGAGAAGATGGTAAAATTTACGATAATATTCGCTATCATCCCAATACATTGCTCGATATCGATACGCCCTTAGTCCAATACATGAACTATGTCGATCGCCTCTCTCCCTCTATTTGGTCTAAACATTGGCAATCTCTAGAAAAAATAAAAGCCAGCTGCAACAACAAATCCCATTAATTATGTACTTTGGGGAAGGAACACCATTCCACTATTAAATTAGTGATAACAAATAAAATAATCGGTGTAAAAAATGCGAATTTTAAGGGGTTTAGGAGGCAGAGCCTCCGAATTGGCGTACCCAGGCTGAGCCTGGGAACGAGAGAAGGAGAGAAGGAGAGAAACGAGAGAAGGAGAGAAAGGAATGAAGATTAAAAGAGAGTTAGGAATGAGCGATCGCCCCTGTATTGTCCGATTTCCCGGCACGAATTACCCAGCCATCACGTTAGAACCTTATCAAAACCTGTCCGAACATTTGACGGTGCAAAATTCCCCGGTTTTGTTTGGATGTCGCACGGGAATTTGTGGCACTTGTTTGGTACTGGTGGAGGGAGAAATTCCGCCACCGAGTCCGGAAGAAAAAGAAGTGTTAGAAATGCTTGCACCGGAAAATCCGCAGGCGCGATTAGCCTGTCAGATAGCCCTGACGAACGATATTGAAATTACGCTTTATCGGGAGGAACTGTGAAATTTGAGGATTTTTGGTATGCGATCGCATTAAGCGAACAACTCAAACCCAATGCAACACTTTCGCGCATGGTTTTAGGGGAATGGTTGGTGATTTTTCGCGCCGAAAATGGCTCCCCCGTAGCATTGCGCGATCGCTGCATGCACCGCAATAGTCGCCTCTCCCCCGGTAAAGTTTGCCAGGGAAAAATTCACTGTCCCTATCACGGTTGGGTTTACGATAAAACCGGACAAGTGGTGGCGGTTCCCGCCGAAGGAGAAAACTTCAAATCCCGCTCATCTCGCCGCACCCCACGCTACCCAACCCAAGAAAAAGACGGCTATATTTATGTCCGACTTTGCGAAACGCCCACAGAAGAATTCCCACCCTTTCCCATGCCATACTACGGTAAACCCGGATGGGAAACCCTGCGCGTCATTAACCGATTTCGCAATAGCGTCACCAACTGTGCGGAAAATTTTATCGATATTCCTCATACCGCTTCCGTGCATCCCGGCGTATTCCGCAACCCGCGCAAACAACAACTAGAAATGACCGTAGAACGACGCAACGGATCGGTTTTTGTCGAGTATCGCAACGAAACCACCAATCTCGGTTGGTATGCCAAATTTCTCAATCCTCAAGCTTCAAAAATTCGCCATACCGATAGTTTTCACATGCCAAACGTCACCTGTGTGGAATACGATTTTGGCCCAAAACGGCGGTTTTTTATCACCAGTCAATCTATCCCCGAATCCGAAAACTCCACCTTAGTTTACACCGACGTAACCTTTAATTATGGAATTTGGAACAAACTCGCGCGTCCTTTCGTTCGCTGGACCGCCCAATATATTATCCGCCAAGATGTGGAAATTTTGGCCGTGCAACAAGATACAATTGAAAAATACGGCACGCAGTTTTCTAACACCCCAGCCGATACCATTCACGTGTTTTTAGAGTCGATTATCGAGCAAATTGCTGCCGGAAAAGACCCGCGAAACCTTCGCGATCGCACGGTTAACCTCACCTTTTGGGTGTGAATTTTTTAACAATACTCCCCTAGAAATATTATGCCAGTGTTTATTGCATTTTTTACCTTGATGGCAATCACAGTAGCAACGGCTCGCGGTCGAGATAGCTTGCAAGCAAAAAGCCGCGAAGATTGGCTGCTCGATGGTATGGGTTTGTTCGTGCAGGGGGTGGTAATTCCCTTCCTGCAAATTGCCGTAATTTATCAGCTTTATGTCGTTCTTTTTCCCAAGTATTGCGATTGCCTGATATGGCATCCAGTGGCAGATTTTTTACTCAGTTTTGTTGCTGTAGATTACCTGTATTATTGGAATCATCGGTTGCTGCATGCGCGGCAATTGTGGCCCTTGCATTGGGTTCATCACACCATGACCCAACGCCACGTACTCGGCACTTCTCGCAACACGTTATGGACTAGTTTTCTGATTCTTTATCTGTGGGTTCATGCTTTGTTTATCTATTTGCTGCAAGATCCAACCGCTTATGTGGCGGGGGTGAGTCTGACTTCGGCGCTGGATTTGTGGCGTCACAGCGACATCGAACCGACACCGGGTTCCGCACTGCATCGGGTGCTATCGCCCTGGTTGATTTTACCGCAAGATCATGCATGGCACCACACCAGCAGCGCCACTCACAAGAATTATGGTGCAAATTTCAAACTTTGGGATAAAATACATAAAACGGCTTGGGAGTGCGAAACCGCACCGGAATCCCTGGGAATCGAAACCCATCTGAGTTTAATCCAAAAACTCGTTTGGCCATTTTACTGGGATAAAGTTGAAGGTTAATTTGCCAAAATTGGCGGTTCCATTTCCCCGCAATTTAACTCGAGATTCGCTCTAAATGCAGTAGAATGAACCAAGAAGAATTTCAACTCAGAACCAAAAATTTCGCCTTAGAAGCGATTCGACTGGCGCGATCGCTTCCGGAAAATTCCACCGCAGCAGAAATCGGCAAGCAATGGGTGAATTGCGCCACGGCGGTGGGTGCCCATTATCGCGCCGCCCGTCGATCGCGATCGCGCCGGGAAACTCTCACTTACCTCAACCACCTCGCCACCAAAGCAGAGGAATGTCTATACTGGATAGAACTCCTGCGGGAAAGCGAATTGCTTCCCGAATCCGACTTAAATAACCTCACTTTAGAGACTCGCGAAATATTAACCTTGACCGCCGAAGCGCTTCCCCGTCATTCCCCAGACCAATTATTTCCCCCTTCTTTCTGGTCCCGGCTCAATTTTCCCGCCAAAATCAAAACCGGCATGACCCCATTAAGTACCTTTTTCTCATTTTTTCCCCTGTTGGTGATGGGAATAGCACTCGCCGCTTTCCTGTTTCTCTGCGCGCAACCGGGACTATTTAGCTTATTGGTACTTCTCTTTTCATTGTATGGATTTCCCCTGCTTGTTTATCGGATTCACCAGTATTTTTATCCCGTAAAAGAAGGGATTAGCTATCTGCGCCGTCGCCAATATTCTCCCTGGTGGGGAAGTCACCAAATCCAACTGATTTACATTGCCTTTCCCGCACTTGAATCCCTGCTGCGTTTGATTCCCGGTGCATTTTCCCTGTGGTTGCGATTGTGGGGAGCAAAAGTGGGTCGCGGGATTTATTGGATGCCCGAGTTAGAAATTGCCGATCGCGGAGCGATTGAAATCGGCGATCGCGCAGTTATCGGTCATAAAGTCGGCATCTATTCCCATATTATCAAACCCAAAAAACAAGATTTAATGCTCTATGTCAAAACCGTAAAAATCGGCAACGATGCTTTTATCGGTTCCGCCTCTCGCCTCGGACCTGGCGTGACAATTTCCGATGGTTCCTACATCCCCGTCACCAGCGATTTATTCCCCAACAAAAAAATTAATCCCAGCGCTTAATTCTCAGGGTTATTTGCTATTTTGCAGGTTATTGAAACTTGTAATGGATAGAGTGCAATGGGTGAAGATTGTCGGTTGAGGCACCCCCCCTACTGAGAAAAAAATATTTAATTAAATTTTAAAACCGATGATTCGATTGACGATAAAATTATTTGCAAAACTGCTACAATCCCACGCGAAGCGATTTCGCAAAGCGCTGGAAAATCCGCAAACCGCACAGGAACTCGTTCAACGGGAACTGTTGCGCCGACTCGCCGCCAGTGAGTACGGAAAATCCCTGGGAATTGCCGAGGAAGGGTGGAAAAATCCAGCAGAAAACTGGCAGCGGATTCCGATTGTAGAGTACGACGAGATTAAATCTTGGATAGAAACTCCTGGAAGGAATGGTAACAGTGAAGCATCGAAAAAAAAGCTCGATCGCCGAAGTAGTCTGACACCAGAACCGATATTATTTTACGAGAAAACATCCGGGAGTCGGGGGACAGCGAAATGGATTCCCTACTCGAAATCTCTGCGGCGGAGTTTCCATCATCTCTTCTGCATTTGGGCGGAAGACTTAATTAAAAACGGACCCGAGTTTTGCACGGGGAAATTGTATTTTTGCATTTCTCCGCAAGTGGGCGATCGCGAAACCGAAAGCCAAGTAACGCGGGGACTGGAAGATGATTCCGACTATTTAGAAGAGTGGTTGCGCTGGTTCCTGCGTCCTTTTCTCGTTTCGCCTGCGGGATTAAATCGCATCCGAGATGTAGCGGAGTTTAAAGAAAAGCTCTGTTTGGCACTGTTAGCGGAAGAAAACCTAGAGATTATTTCGATTTGGAGTCCGAGTTTTCTCCAGATTCATTTGGATTATATCGCGCAAAATCACAAGCGACTGGTAGAGAATTTGGGAGGGCGAATTTCTGTATTTCGCGCCGTCTTGTTAGAGCAATCGGAGATTCCCTGGTCAAAAGTTTGGCCGCATTTAAAATTAATTTCTTGTTGGGATAGCGCTCATTCTGCCCAACAAGCTGAGGGTTTGCGAAGGCAATTTCCTCAAGTATTGGTGCAGGGAAAAGGACTGCTGGCGACCGAAGCGCCGATGACCATTCCCTTAATTGCCGCCGGAGGATTTGTGCCGATACTCGATGAGGTTTTTTTTGAATTTGAAGACAATTGCGGCAGGATTTTTCCCCTGCAAAACGTCAGGGTAGGAGAAGCTTACTCAGTGATTATTTCTCAGAAAGGGGGACTGTATCGCTATCGAATCGGCGATCGCATCCGCGTCACCCATTTTTATCGGCAAACCCCTTGCTTAGAATTTATCGGACGCTGTAAAGCCACCAGCGATTTAGTGGGAGAAAAGTTGCACGAAAGTTTTGTTTGTGATATAATTAAAAGATTGAACGTGTCCGACACATTTTTTAAGATAGTGGTGAGCGCGACGAAACCCACAGCTCATTATCTGTTGTTGTTAGACCGGGCGAATCGGTCAGCGGAGGAGATCGCGCAACAATTCGACGCAGAACTGATGCGATCGCCGCACTATTGCAAAGCCAGAGCGATCGGACAGCTATCGGCGGCGCGGGTGCTGATTTCGCCGCAAATGCCCAATCGCATGGCGCAATACCGCACCGATGGGGGAAAGAAATGGGGAGATTTGAAACCCGAAGTGCTGGCGATCGCGCCCATCGAAGAAAAATTTCTCGCCGAACTCGAAAAACACTGCATAAAAAGCGGCAGCTCTCAACCCTCCAGCCTAGCCTAAATCCGGGAAAATTTGCGATGAAAGCCTGGAGAGTGGCGAGAAATTTTCCCGCTCAATTGTCGGGCGATCGTCCAGGGGTGACATCTGCGCCAATGGTATGATAATAGATTAATTTACCCGACCTTTTCAATCCCCGGAAAACCATCAAGAATCGTGAGGAGAACAGCACCGTGGACGCCTTTAAAAAGATGTTAAATTCCAGAGACTTTGACAACATTTCCCTATCAAAAGCCGAAGCCTTTGCGGCGATCGGGGTATGTGCGTTAGCCGCCGATAATTTACTCGTCCCCGATGAAATGGAGCATCTGTTATTGCTGCTCTCAGAAATTCCGCTATTCAAAGGATATTCCCAGCAACGGAAGAACAAAATGCTCAATTTCCTGCTCGAACTGGTCAGACGCAAAGGCATCGAAACCACCATTGTCAAAGCCAAAGAAACCCTACCCCCAGAACTGCGCTCTGCAGCGTTTCAGGTGGCCAAGGAAATCATCTGGTCCGATGGAGAATATCATCCCACGGAAGAAGCCTTTTTGCAACACCTGCGCCAAGTCCTGGAATTACCGGAAGAACCCGACAGCTAACCAGCAGAGGCGATCGCCACCGCACCCCCAGCGAAAGGCTTCACACCAGAGTCCCCCACCCCAAAATCACCTCCTCTTTGGCATTTAGCACGTGAAAGGGGCATTATGTTTTGAGGAACAATCAGGCAAACAGGCCAAAAGGAGAAAAATCGCAATGGCAACCAACCCCGAATTCATCAATCAGGTTGTTACCCTAGTCAATCAAAGACGCGCCGAAGCGAACTTACCCCCCTTAACCGTGGATTCCCAACTAGTCCGCGCCGCGCAATTCCACGCCGAAGACATGGCGGACAACGACTTTTTCAGTCTCACCGGTTCCGATGGATCCACCACCGCTAGTCGTCTGCTCTCCCTGGGATATCAATTCACCGCCTTCCAAGAAAACATCGGGGCCTCATTTCCCACCCCCGAACAAATCGTCGCAAGTTGGTTTAACGATCCCGGACAGCGAGGCACCCTGCTCAAAACCGGCGTCGAGAATCTCGGTGTCGGGTACTTCTTCTTGCAAAACGACACCGGCACCTTCAACCCCAACCATTACTGGAGTTTAGTGGTCGCCGCCCGTACCCCCGGCAGTAACATTGTAGGATTCAACGCCCCCAACACCCTGCAAGGCAGTATCGGCGACGACACCATCGAAGGCAGTATCGCCAACGACGCCCTGTTTGGCAATGGCGGCAACGATTTAATATTCGGTCGGGCCGGAAACGACTTGCTACAGGGCAACCAAGGAGACGACATCCTCAACGGCGAAGAAGGCGACGACCAACTCCTCGGCGGAATTGGCAACGACATTCTCAACGCCGGAATTGGGAACGACCTACTCCTCGGTGGTGGAGGAGACGACCAACTGATTGCCGGTCTTGGCAACGACACCCTCGATGGGGAAAGCGGGAACGACTTTCTCGCCGGGGAACAAGGAGTAGATCTGCTCCAAGGGGGGGAAGGCAACGACCAACTGTTTGGCGGATCCGAAGACGACACCCTCACTGGGGGGGATGCCGACGACCAACTGTTCGGGAACGAAGGTAACGATAGTTTAATCGGCGAAGTGGGCAACGATTTGCTCAACGGCAACCAAGGCAATGACATTCTAAACGGCGGTAGCGCAAACGATACCATTTATGGCGGGAAAGACAACGATAGTGTGGTAGGCGAAAGCGGCGACGATGTCATGTTCGGCGACCTGGGCAACGATGAGCTATTTGGCGGCGATGGAAACGACCAAGTATTTGGGGGGGCGGGAGTCGATCGCGTCTTTGGCAACTCCGGAAACGACTTTCTCAATGGGAATCAAGGCAACGATAGCGTCGCCGGCGGTGACGGGGACGATACCCTTTATGGTGGTAAAGACGACGATCAGTTATTTGGCGACGGCGATGCCGACTTACTGTTTGGCGATCTCGGGAACGACACCCTCGCCGGCGGTGAGGGGAATGACTCCTTGTTCGGTCTAGATGATGATGATGTGTTAGGCGGCGAAGAAGGGGACGACTTTCTTAACGGCAATCAAGGTAACGATAGTCTCAGAGGCGGTGTCGGCAATGACACCCTGTTTGGCGGCAAAAACAACGATTTGTTGTTTGCTGAAGACGGAGATGATTATCTCTCGGGAGACTTGGGCAACGATACCTTGTTCGCCGGCGAGGGAAATGATGTGTTAAATGGACTCGACGCGAACGATGTGTTATTTGGAGAAGCGGGTAACGATACAATGTCAGGAGGCATAGGCAATGATACCCTGCTCGGCGACGTCGGCGATGACATCCTGGAAGGGGGCGGCGATGCCGATACTCTCTCCGGTGCTGCCGGCAGCGATACCCTGCGAGGAGATGAAGGAGCCGATACCCTCAGTGGCGGCACCGAAAACGACGTGCTAGAAGGGGGTGAAGATGAGGATCTGTTGTTAGGTGATGAAGGCAACGATAGCCTAGACGGCGGTGCGGCGAACGATACCTTGTTTGGCGGGATCGGGGAAGACTTTATTGCCGGCGGCGCTGAAAATGACCTGGTTTTCGGGGAAGGCGGGAACGATAATCTCAGCGGCGATGATGGCACCGATAGCATTTCCGGCGGCGACGGGAACGACACCATCGACGGCGGTACCGGAGACGATAGTCTGGTGGGCGAACTCGGCAGCGATATTATCACCGGCGGTGACGGCGCAGACCGCATCGACGGCGGCGATGGACCGGATAATTTGGCCGGGGATGGCGGTAACGATTTGTTAATCGGCGGGGCGGATAACGATACCCTCGACGGCGGCGACGGTAGCGATAGTCTCAATGGTGGCCCGGGAATTAACGAATACACCGGCGGCGCAGGAAGGGATTTCTTTGTGTTGCAACCGGATGCTCAGGTGACGATTACCGATTTTGAAGACAATGCGGATAAGTTGGTACTCGCCGGCGGGTTGACGCCCAATGCGCTGCTGCTGACTGCACCGGTGGAGGAAAATCCCACGGATACCACGATTGTGCTGGCTAGCGATACTTCTGTGGTGTTGGCTACTTTGGTGGGTATCGACCCGGCATTCCGCGATGTGATTATTACCACTGGCGATTTCGTGGTTCTCTAACTTCACGTTGTACCGACCGATCGCCTCGCGAGCGATCGGTCGGTTCCCCAACCATACTCCCCGGGCAGCGAGAATACTAACTTTAATATGATTTTAGCACATTTACTACCATAGGTGGTGGATTCCAGTTAGAGAGGAGTCCCGGATCTGAGGCAATTTTTTCATGCAACAGAGCAATACAAAAATAACCCCTTTACCTGACTCTAATGCCTTCGATAGAAATCGGTGGCAGAGGGCAGCTTAAACTATGGGGATAACAGAAAGAAAAGAGACGCTCGATCGCCCTTTCTAGGAAAATCACCCTCCCAAAACGAGCCTGCAAGCGTTAGGAGTGCGAGCTTCCAGCACCCTAATTTAATTTTAAGGGGCGGTGTAGTTTGGCAAAAAGCAGACTTGAAAGCGGGGAAAGGTCTTTCTCGGATCTTAAGAATAATTTCCTATATCTGCTTGAAGCAAACCCCTAAATCCCATCGGTACTGTAGAAAAAAATCACCATTGAGGCTCCTTCAATTCTTGCAAATTTTCTATAACATAGATTTTTTTATTGCAAAGAGTTTATATTTCTGAAAAATTGGGTAAGATGCACGGAAATGTTAATCAGCTAAGGGAGCAGAAAAAGGAGGTCTCTGTATTCGGTCAAGTCAGAAGAAATCAGTTGCCAAAGCTAATAAATGACCCTGCAATCTAGGGAGGCATCGGGCGCAGTCCAAAGCGCAGGGCGAAAAGTTGCCCCATCGGTTGAAATTGAACACAGTTATTGAATTGAAAAGCTTTACCATGTTGCAAATGAGTGGTTCGATTGAGGAAAGATTTCACAGCATCAGTTGTGGTTCGAGCAAGAGCGTCAGGGAATTAGTCATCGTTGACCCCCATGTTGAGCAATGGGAAATACTTGTCCCTGGAGTGCGCCCCCAGTGTGAAGTGGTGGTACTGCATCCCCACGAAGATGGGATTCAGCAGATTGCTGAGCTGTTAAAGACGCGGCGCGATCGCGCGGATCGAATCCCAAAGCGGATCCCTCAGTACCATCCACATTATCTCCCACGGGTCTGCCGACACCCTCTACCTGGGCAACAGCATCCTCAACCGCGAAACCCTGCAAACCCGCTACAGCGAAGCGATCGAACAATGGCGAGAGGTTCTCAGCGAGAATCCTGACATCCTCATCTATGGCTGTAACGTAGCGGCGATCGACCCAGATGCTGCCTCCCAGACTTCCTTGCTTTCCCTGTTGCGCGAACTCACCGGGGCGAATATTGCCGCCTCCACCACTGCGATCGGGAACCCCGCAAAAGGCGGCAACTGGAACCTCGACTACAGCACAGACCACCAGCAAGCAACCCGCCTTAGCATTTTTACCGGAAGTAATGGCCAATTACCCGGGAATCCTCGGTAAAGGGCCGGGGGGCGTCGGAACCACTGATGGCACCTCTACCTTAAAATGGTGGCTCAAAGGCGATGCTGGCGTCACCCAAACCAGCAATGCCGTCAGCGCATGGGTAGACCAGTCGGGAAACAACCTGGATATCACCCAAGGTACTGCTGCCAGTCAGCCCACTTACGTGACGAATCAGCTCAATGGTTTACCTGTTGTCAGTTTTGACAGTACCGATGACTGGTTAAACACTGGCACGCTTCCTGCTGATTTTGCCACTTCCAACGTTTCAATCTATATTGTCTCTCTAGTAGATGCGGCACAAGCGGGTAATCCTGCTGTATTAAAGGCACAAACAGACGATATAAATAACCGACTCAATCTACACCTGTTTCCGACCAGCCTTAAGTTCCATCATGGAGACATATCGGGAGCCGGACGGTTGGAAACTACCACTGGAGTGACTTTAGGTCAATTTGATACCTATCATTTTCAAACCGGAGGCACAGGCCAAAGCATCTATGAAAATGGAAATCTACTCCTGAGTGATACTGACAGTGGCACATTCGATCCAACGGGTAAAACCCTAGATATTGGCTACAACCTTAATACGGACACTTATTGGGGTGGAGATATTGCCGAAGTATTCATCTATAACGAGGCTCTGAATACTGCGAAGCGCACCATTGTCGATAACTACATCAGCTCCAAATATGCTCTAGCTACCGCAACGGATAAATATGTTGGAGATGATGCAGCAAATGGCGATTATGACTTGAATGTAGCCGGAATTGGGCAGGAAGCCGATGGCAACAACACCAGCGCCACTTCTGCCGATTTAACAATCGCCAATAACACCTATCTGCAAGACAACGGCGACTATCTGCTCTTCGGTCACAATCAAGCCACCAATTCACTGGTCACCACAGATATTCCCACCGGCACTACCAATCGCTGGAACCGAGTGTGGTATCTGGATAAAACCGACGCCAATACCAACAACGGCACGGTGGATCTGACCTTTGACTTTTCTGAATTGGGAAGCACTCCCAGGGGCAGTTATGCGTTACTGTTCCGTAGTGGAGCAACCGGGGCGTTTTCCGCCGTCACGGGCGTTTCTGCTGGTACCATTAGCGGAAATCAAGTGGTTTTTAGCGGCGTCGATGTGAGCGCCCTCGCAGACGGCTATTACACCTTGGGTTCCGACAGCAGCGCCCCCACCTTATCATCAGTTAGCATTGCCTCAAATAATGCCAATGACACGAGTTTGGCGAAAGTGGGGGATACGGTAACGGTGACATTCACCGCTTCCGAAACCCTGAGTGGAACGCCCAC
>NZ_JAYFEQ010000876.1:0-2219 GCF_055795085.1 Phormidium sp. CCY1219
AGTCCCCCCTTAGAAAGGGGGGAAACGACTAAGCCCCCCTTTCTAAGGGGGGTTGGGGGGATTTGCCTTTGAATGGCGCGGAGACTCTGTTTGATTATCTGTTGCAGCCCTACATTAAAATGGTATTACCAGTCCTCTTTAGACAACTTGCGCTATTAGCCAGGGACTTTTCATCTCCGGGCGGCTGTTGCTAGAACGATTCGACCCGAGAAATTCATCCCGGGCGGCTGTTGCTTCGACGCCCTGGCGGCTGTTGCTGACCAATGGGGTTGTTACATCATCGGAGATATTGATAAAATACGAGAATCTTTCCGAAAATGGGGAAAATCGCTGATGCTAAACGTCGGACAACTTATCGGTAGGCGTTACCGGATTATCAAATATTTGGGAAACGGGGATTTCGGTCAGGTTTATCGGGCGGAAGATATCCAGTGCAAAAATCGACCCTGCGTCGTCAAGCAACTGTACCCTAAAAGGAGGGATCCAAACAGTTTGCAGAAGGCGCATGAGTTATTCGATCGCGAAGCAGATACCCTCGATCGCCTCGGGGAAGACCATCCCCAAATTCCCAAACTTTTGGCTCACTTTGAAGAAAATAACGAATTTTATTTAATTGAAGATTTCATTGACGGACATCCGCTCAGCGACGAACTAAAACCGAATCAACCCTGCAGCAGTTCCTACACCCTCGACCTGTTGCAAAACATTCTCCCGGTTCTCGCATTTATTCACCAAAAGAAAGTCATTCATCGCGACTTGAAACCTTCCAATTTAATTCGCCGCCAAAAAGATGGTAAAATTATCTTGATTGATTTTGGCGCGGTGAAAGAAATTCAATCCCTCTCTTCCCAGAGTGGGCAAACTCCAGCCACCGTGTTGGGAACAATTGGATATATCGCACCAGAACAATCCTGGGGAAATCCGCAACCAACTAGCGATATTTATGCCCTCGGCGCGATCGCCATCCAATCCCTGACCGGCACCCAGGTGCATCACTTGCCAAAAAATACGCAAAAAGAAGAAATTCTCTGGCATGATAAATCTGTCCCCGTGTCTCCACAATTGGTCGATATTATCGATAAAATGGTGCGTTATAACTGTGAAGAACGCTATCAGTCCGCCGATGAGGTGTTGCAAGCCTTAGAAAGCCTACAGGCGCAGAATAACTCCCCCACCCAGCTCCAGTCTAACCCCCTCACAACGGGGCCGCAAAACTCGGGGCATCCTTCTGGGCAAAAATCCCGCCTGTGGACGAAATCCAATACCATTGCTATCCTAACCTTAGTAATCACTGGTGTTTGTGCGACGCCGATAATTATCCAAGCCTACAAACATTTTTCCCGAGAAGAAGTGGTGCAATTGCAGGTTTACGACAATCAAAACAAAGGCATCAAAATTAACTATCCCGCCAATTGGCGCGTGCAAGAAGGAGGCGATGTGTTTGCAGAAACTGTTACCTTTTTACCCCCATTAACCGAGGAATCTGAGGCAGTGAATGCCCGGGTGATTGTTACCCTAGAAAATTTAAGGCGTCCGATATCGATTGATGAATACAAACAATCCGTCATGCAGCAAGTGCAAACCACCGGAACCGATGCCAAAGTGTCCGATCGCTCTCGCCCAACTACCACCTTAGGCAATCGACGCGCCTACGAAATCCGCTATGAAATCACCGAGAAAAATACCCAGTGGAAAAAACTCGAACGCGGCACCTTGAACGATAAAACCGCTTATGTGATTACTTACGAATCCCCAATCGACGTATATTCCAAAAGCTTAAACACCGCCCAACAAATGATGAATTCCTTTCAAATTCTCCCCTAATCCATTCATCCCTCATCCCCCTGCCCTGGGTGACGCCCCGGTGGGGACTCCCGGGAGATTCCCCACCAGTGCTTCCCGAGAATCACGCCCCCTACTCCTGCAACTCCCGGATGCGGTTTCTGGCATCTTGATAATCCTCCGTTCTTCCCTGTTGCTGATAAAGTGTCGCCGCTTGGCGAAAACTGTCCAACGCCTTTGCTTTCTCTCCCAATTGCCGATAAGCAATTCCCCGGTTGTAGTAGGCATGTGCATAATTGGAGTCGAGGCGAATCGCTTGGTTGTAATCCTCAATCGCCGCTTCCAGGTCTCCCAAGTCATGGCGGGCAATTCCCCGGTTGTTGTAGGCTAGTGCATAATTGGAGTCGAGGCGAATCGCTTGGTTGTAATCCTCAATC
>NZ_JAYFEQ010000877.1:0-224 GCF_055795085.1 Phormidium sp. CCY1219
CACCCTCCAAGTATCGTCGCCGCAGTCGCGTTTCACAGCCGAGTTCGGGATGGGTCGGAGTGGTTCCACAACGCCATAGGCACCCGGAAAAATCGAGAAGGTTAAAGAACCCTCAAGACTGCATAGAAATTGAGTTTAAATGAAATTTGAGGTCAAGCGCTCGGTCTGTTAGTACGTCTGGGCTACATACATTACTGCACTTCCACCACGACGCCTATCAACGG
>NZ_JAYFEQ010000878.1:0-19311 GCF_055795085.1 Phormidium sp. CCY1219
ACCCAGATCTCAAAGGTCTGGGCGCAGAAGCCCGCGCCGTACCGCCTAAGCGGTCGGCGTCGGGAGTACGTCACAGCTAGAACAACAATTCCCGAAGGGAAGACCGGGTAAAGTGATGGGTGGGTGATGCCCGAAAAACGGATAACCTACAGGTTATCCATCCTCGATAAATCACAAGAAATGGAGAAATCAGAATGACTGATGAAGCGAATGTACCAAAAGAACGCGCCCTCGTGGAAGTCAGCCCGGAAACCAAAGAGCTGATCGACCGCGAGATGCCGAACGAAACCGAACAAATCAAACAAGAAACGATGGCTTTGTTTGAGGCTGTCAAACGGCGAGCGCAAACCGAAATCCAAGGAGCTAGCCAATTCACCACCGATGCCTATCTCAACGCGGTTGAGCAAGCGAAGGCAGCGGTGGAACAAGAGCGGATTATGGATCCCGAGCGGATTGCCTACACCTTCAAGCTGATGGAGATGGATGCAAGGCAAAATTGGGACAACATCGTCAAGGAAATTAGCGATTTAGGCGATCGCCTCTCGGAATCCGCGAAACAGGCATGGGACTCCTTGTTCGATTCTTCCAAATAACACACTTCCCCGATGAGAGCGCTAATTGAGCCTCTGAGTCAGGGGCGACCCCAGGGTCGCCCCTGAAATTTTTGGCGAAATCTATCGGATTTTTTGCACTGCTCGAAGAGCATTCGTGCTAAATTTTAAAAGTTTCCTGGGAAACGCACCTCCCTGGTGCGAGACAATATTCCCAGCCGTTCATTTGTCAATCCACTCAGCCAAAAATTGCAATCGACCACCATGCGAACCTATTATTGCGGCTTCCTCCGAAGCGAGAATATTGGAGAAACTGTCACCCTGTGTGGATGGGTAGACCGCCGCCGGGATCATGGTGGCGTGATTTTCTTGGACTTGCGCGATCGCACCGGTATCGTGCAAATCGTTTCGGATCCGCAACGCACCCCGGACTCCTATGCAGATGCGGAGACCATGCGAAACGAATACGTGGTCCAAATCACGGGACGGGTAACGCAACGTCCGCCCGAGTCTCTCAATCCCAAACTTCCCACCGGCGACATCGAAATCTACGCCGATCGCCTCGAGTTGCTCAATCCGGTCTACAAACCGTTACCCTTCCAAGTCTCCACCGCCGAACCGGAATCGGTGCGCGAAGAGTTGCGCCTGAAATATCGCTATCTGGATTTGCGGCGATCGCGGATGTCGCGCAACCTGCAACTGCGCCACAAAATAATTAAAGCCATCCGCCGTTTCCTGGAAGATGAGTACGACTTCCTGGAAGTGGAAACCCCGATCCTGACGCGATCGACCCCGGAAGGGGCGCGGGATTATTTGGTTCCCTCCCGGGTTAACCCCGGGGAATGGTTCGCCCTCCCTCAGTCGCCGCAACTGTTTAAGCAGTTATTGATGGTGTCGGGGTGCGATCGCTACTACCAAATCGCCCGCTGCTTCCGCGATGAAGACCTGCGCGCCGATCGCCAGCCGGAATTTACCCAACTGGATATGGAAATGAGCTTCATGTCCCAAGCGGAAATCATCGAGCTCAATGAAGCATTGGTTTGCCATCTGTTCAAAACCCTCAAAAATATCGAGTTGCCCCGCCCCTTCCCGCGCCTCACCTACGCTGAAGCGGTAGAGCGCTACGGTACCGATCGCCCGGATACTCGCTACGGCATGGAACTGGTGAATGTCTCCGATATCGTCAAAGACTGTGGCTTTAAAGTCTTCTCCGGTGCAGTCGCCGCTGGCGGAATCGTGAAAGTTCTGCCCATTCCCGGCGGCAATGAGGCGATTTCTAACGTGCGAATTAAACCCGGTGGCGACCTGTTTAAAGAAGCGACTGATGCCGGTGCAAAAGGCATCGCATTCATCCGGGTGAAAGACGGCGGAAAAATCGATACAATTGGCGCAATTAAAGATAATTTATCCGCCGAACAAACAGAAGAATTGCTCCGCCGCTGCGATGCACAACCGGGTCATTTGCTGCTGTTTGGGGCCGGAGATACGGCAACGGTGAATAAAACCCTCGATCGCCTGCGGCAAACCGTCGCCCGTCAGTTGGGGGCGATCGATGAAAGCAAAATTAATCTGCTGTGGGTGACGGATTTTCCCATGTTTGAATGGAATCCCGACGAACAGCGCTTAGAAGCACTGCATCACCCGTTTACCGCACCCAAACCGGAGGATGTAGACCAGATCGAATCCGCTCGCGCTCAAGCCTACGATCTGGTTTACAATGGGTTGGAAATCGCCGGGGGCAGTCTGCGGATTTATCAGCGCGAAATTCAGGAAAAAGTATTTGAGGCGATCGGATTATCCATCGAGGATGCTTACAGCAAATTTGGTTTTTTGCTCGAAGCATTTGAGTACGGCACTCCGCCTCACGGTGGCATTGCTTACGGTTTAGATCGCTTTGTCATGTTGCTCGCTGAGGAAGATTCGATTCGCGATACGATCGCCTTTCCGAAGACGCAGCAGGCACGCTGTTTGTTGACCGGCGCTCCAGCTACGGTGGATAATCTCCAGTTGAAGGAGTTGCATGTTGCTTCTACCTTTAAACCGAAGAGAACCTAATATTTTCCACCGCTAAGGAAATGGGGAACGGGAAATATCGACTGACGCCAGTCTTCGCTTTTCCCCTCACCCATTCCCCCATTCCGGAAACTGCTTGACTTTCCCTTGTCTCGGATTGCTATTATTTATCCACATCAGTAACGTTCTCGAATGCAAACCTTACGCTGACTGTGCAACATCCCTATGAGTTCTGACCCTAAGTTTGAAATCGTGCGCCCCACCGGGATTTTAGATGGTACTCAAGCGCAGAAATTCCGCAAAACCGTCCGGGAATGCCTGGACAACAACCCCGAGATTATCTTAGTCAATCTCCAGGATGTGACGTTTATTGATAGTTCGGGGTTGGGCGGGTTAGTCTCCGCACTGAAAATGGTCCGCACCGCTGGGGCGAAAATGTCGATTTGCTCGATTAACGATCAAGTCAGAATGTTGTTTGAACTAACGAGCATGGATCGGGTGTTTAAAGTTTACCCCGACGAAGAAACATTCAAACAGAAAGTCGTTGACGCCAGTTAGTTTTTTCAGCCAACATTGCATCCCGGAATCCCTTATGGGGTAAAATTAATTTCGAGTAATGACAGGTCATCGTCGAAGTTTTTGTCCGGGTTTAAACTCTGTAGGCGAGCTAACAATTTTGCTAAATCGATGCGGTGTTCGTGTTTGGCTCGATAGTGAGCGAGCAGATTGGCGAAGGCATCCAGACCCCATAGGGTACCGTCAGGCTGATTGATTTCGTAAACGCCATCGCTAAAGACGTACAAGGTGCTGGATGCTTCTATTTTACAAGAGTTTTGATGATATTGGGTTTTGGGAAACATGCCAATGGGTAAGCCTTTGGTTCGAAGGTGTTGCACGTTTGGCTCGCTGTTGGATTCCCCAGAAAATAATAAGGCGGGAGGATGACCCGCACTGGCATAGGTGAGTTCCCTTTGCCCTTGATGATAAACGCCGTACCAGATGGTAAAATATTTGTCTTGCTGGAGGTCCATTTGGAAGTGTTCGTTTAATGCGGTTAACACTTCGTTGGGTTGGGCGAAATCTACTCCCCCCAAGGAGCGCGATCGCAGTAAGTTTAATACCGAAACCGAAGGCAAGGTGGCGGCTAAACCATGACCGGCAACGTCGAGCAAGTAAATCACCAGGCGATCGCGATCTAACCAGTAATAGTCAAAGCAATCTCCCCCGAGTTGGCGTGAGGGAATAAATCGACTGGAAATCGCCACCGGTTCGTTCATGGGAAGCGGTAGCAGCGATCGCACGTAATCCGCCGCCTCGGCTAATTCCGCTTCTAATTTTCGCTTTGAACTTCGCAAGTCCTGATTGAGCTGGTGGATCCTCAGCCCCGCTCGCACTCTGGCTTTTAATTCGTTAATCTCGATGGGTTTCGAGAGAAATTCATCCGCACCGGTGTCTAACCCCATTACCCGATCCTCGGTCGCCCCCCGGGCCGTCAGTAAAATGAAAAAGGTGATGGACAACTCTCGATGAGCTTTGATCTGACGGCAAACTTCCAGCCCATCCACGAGCGGCATCATCCAATCGCAAACGATTAGGGCGGGTAACTGTCGATACGCCTGTTTCATCCCTTCTTCGCCATTACTGGCAACCGTTACCTGATATCCCTGCTTCTGCAAGGCTCTGGTTAGCACCACTCGAACGGTAGGGTCATCATCAATCACTAGAATCTGAGTCATGGAGGAGGTCAATTACGACACTTCGTTTAATCTTAAATAATCTCTGGCGTGGCGATCGCCTCCCTTCCCGCCCCCCACACCCTCCGATGCTTTCCGCACCGAAAGTCTTGCAGCAAGTCAGCAAACGGACACCATCGCCACCCTCTCGTCTCTCTAAACATTAAGCACTTTTGGCTCTCAACTCTACATCCTCGGCTTCTGGGCGTTAAAATTGTCCAAAAAACCACGAACGAGTTGGTTTCTAAAAGCAATAAATCTTGAAAAATAACAACAATAAATCACATAAATCTCTGTAAAAACAGCCGAAAAGATATACAAAAATCCTGAATTTAACATCGGAATTTGTAACCGATATTACAGCAATTGGCCGTTGTTCTCGGATCGAGAGATTCGATCGCGTGAAAACCAATCCACATCAATCAGGGGGTTGCTCCACAAAGGAGACAGGGGTGTGTCCCAAGTTTTATCATAATTGAACCCGAGGCGATCGCGTAAATAAACCCGCCCTGACATAACACAGGGCCGATTCGCCGTCAAACGGTGGCGCGCCGGGCGCAATAATGGATGGGCTGGCGACGGATGGGGCGGGAGTCAAGGATCGGTGCGATCGGGCAAAAAAAAGCCGCAAAGTAGCAACCGCTAACCTTGCGACCGATTTAGATTCCCGAAAAAACCTTACCCTTCCGCCAAATCCATATGTCCGCGAAACCCGGTGACGATCCGAGACCCATCTTTAAGCACGTGAATCTCCATCTGATCGCTCGCCCAGGAAATTTTATCTCTCAACGCGGGATTGAAGACCCGAACTTGCTGATTGCGAGAGGAGACGGGGGACTCGGGAGAATTAATCGCCAACGACTCCACATAGGGTCCGTCAATCAAGATGTCAAGCTGTTCTAACAATTCCCCCGCCGCAGGCGGTGCATTTTCCCCTTGCAATTCTCCCAGGGTAAATCCGGTAAAAGACATCACGTTAAAACCGGCAGCTTTTAACTTCTTCGCCAGTTGCACCAATGCGGGGGCTTGCCAAAAGGGTTCCCCCCCAGAAAAGGTAACACCTTGGTTATTTTCATTGCTGAGAATTTTCTCGGCGAGTTCGTCTACCGAAATCAACTGATTGGGTTCAAACGACCAAGACTCGGGGTTGAAACATCCGGAACATTCTCGCAAACACCCTTGTACCCACACCACGGCGCGCTTTCCTGGGCCATTCACTTCTGACTCGTCCACATATCCCATGATATTGAGATACCCGGGTGGAATCTGAGCTAATTCGGGCGGGGTGTTGGTTGTGTGAGTCATCTGCTTCCTCCCTTGAGGTTTCTTTCAATTTTATCAACTGAAATCAAGGGTCAAATTGATTTTGATAATTTCTTTATAATCTTGTCGCGAGTTCGCCCATCAAAAATGGAAGCAATGTTGCGAATCAACAACCGCCCGGTGGGTGTCACCTCGATTTCATCCGGGTAGAGGCGCACCAGTCCATCGGCTTCGAGCAATTCTAGTTCGTATTTTTCTCGGTCAAAATACTTATCGAAGTCGAGGTTATATTTTTGCGCGATCGCAGTTTTATCCAGGGTAAAATGACACATCAGCTCCATAATAACCTCCCGGCGAATCCGATCCTCAGCGGAGACCACTACACCTTTGGCAATCGGCAGATTCCCCTGGTCAATGGCTCGATAATAGTCTTTCAACCCCTTGTGATTCTGCACGTACAGGCTATCCAACATGCTAATCGAGGTCAGACCAAAGCCGAATAAATCCGAAGACCCGGCTTTAGTGGTATAGCCTTGAAAATTCCGGTGCAGGGTTTGTTCCCGTTGCGCGATCGCCAGTTCGTCATTGTCTTTGGCAAAGTGATCCATGCCAATAAACTGATACCCATTTCCGGTGAGCTTCTCGATGGTCATTTGCAAAATATCGAGTTTTTCCGCCGCCCCCGGAAGTGCATCGGGAGAAATATTTTTCTGCACTGGTTTGAGCGCAGGCAAATAGGCAAAATTAAACACCGCAATCCGATCCGGACTCAGTTGCAGGGTTTTTTCCACCGTATCGGTAAAGGTTTGCAGGTTTTGGAACGGAAGTCCGTAAATTAAGTCCACATTCACGCTCTCAAACCCGGCTTCGCGAATCCATTCCATCACTTGAAACAGCATTTTTTCCGGTTGTACCCGGTTCACTGCTTCTTGTACTTGCGGGTGAAAGTCTTGGATGCCAAAACTGATGCGATTGAATCCGAGATTCCGCAAGTGGAAGATATAATTGCGGTCTACATACCGGGGGTTAATTTCTAGGGAAATTTCCGCATTTTCGTCAAAGGTAAAATGACGATTGATTTCGGTCCACAAAGTTTCGGCTTGATGGGGCATTAAGTAATTCGGCGTCCCGCCGCCCCAGTGTAGCTGAACCACTTTGCGATCGCGATCGATTAACGAGGCTACCTGTTCGATATTGCGATACAGATAATCCAAATAAGGCTCGACCACTAATTCCTTTTTCTGGGTAATAATTACGTTACAGCCGCAAAAATAGCAGGCGCTTTCGCAAAAGGGCACGTGAAAGTAAAGCGACAAGGGGGTTTGGTTTTGATTCCCCAAAGCGATCGCATTGTGAAACTCGGTGTGGTTAAAATCCGTGCTTAATTCTGTGGCGGGGGGGTAGCTGGTGTAGCGAGGGGTGGGTTTGTCGTATTTCGAGATCAGTTGAGAATCAAATTTGACGTCGGGGTTAAATACATGCATGAGTTTGATAGTTCTCCAAGGATTGAATTCAAAAGGATAAAAATGGCGATCGCTGCCTAAACCCAGCCCCAAGGCTGAGGGGTCGCGACTAGGTTTTGCCCAGTCGCGAGTTGCCAATCGACTGGCTGTAAATCGCTCGCAATCCACGATAAATGGTTTACCACCCTATTGACTGCTGACCAATTCCGTGCTACCCGGACGGCGAATACCGGCGTGACGGTCGAATTCTTCTTGACCGATCGCTTCAATCAAACCCGGTTCGAGTTCTTTGAATAAAGCGCGACTGAGGGTAAAGGATTTTTCGGCTTCAGCGGCGATGCGATCGGCCATTTCTTCGTCGATGTCTAGTTCGTTTAACCGTTGGCGGTATTTCCCCTTAAACTCATCGAGATTTGGGAGTTTGCGGAACTCGTAAAATGCGGTTCCTTTGTCTCCCGGAAGGTTTAGGGCGGTTCTCGCCACTTTTTTAAAGTTTTGACCCCCGGACATATCCCCCATGTAGCGGGTGTAAGCATGAGCAATTAATAATTCCGGGGCGCTGGCAGAAATTTCGCGCAGGCGGGCGATAAACTGCTGACAAGCGGGAGAAGGAGAAATGCGTCCGCGCCAATCTTCCCCGTAGAAAAAGCTCAAGTCTTCTTCTAAATTGGGTCGGCGTTGAATTTCGGGAAAATATACCGCACTCACCACCGGATGGTCTTGATGGCGTTGCATTTCTGACTCTAAAGCACTATAAACGAAATAGAGACTCGTGGTTAATTTTTCCACGGACTTTTTGTCGATCGCTCCTTTGAGAAAACACTTGATAAAACCCGCATTTTCCGATGAGGTATGGGGTTTTTTAGTGGCTTCGCGAAGTTTGATGGCTAAATTGCTATTCATTGGCGATGTCTCGAACCCGCACTGGGACTCGCTATCCGCATCCAAGTCCCCCGGTGGGGGTGGCGGATGGCGCGCAGGGAGATGCGGGGCGGGATCTACCGCTCTCCCTGAAAGCTTAAATGATTATATAGCTGTATGGATGTCAAACGTTAACGCCCCGCCCAAAAACTTTTCAAAACTTAATATTTCGCCAAATGCGGATGTATCGTTATAGAATAATCTGGTCATACAGTCATGGAGAGCCAATCATGGTAAACACAGCATCCAAACCAACCCTGGGCGATCGCAAATCCCACTCTGAAGCGGTGGCGACGGAGGAAACCGTTCTGACGCCTCGGTTTTACACCACGGATTTTGAGGCGATCTCTCGCATGGATATCTCGTCTCAGGAAACCGAACTCAAAGCCATGCTCGAAGAAATGCGGAATGACTACAACCGCCACCACTTCGTGCGCGATGAGGAGTTTGAACGGTCCTGGGATGAGATTGACGAACAAACCCGCAGCGCCTTTGTGGAATTTTTAGAACGGTCCTGCATGTCAGAGTTTTCCGGGTTTCTCCTGTTTAAGGAAATCTCTCGGAAAGTGAAAAACGCCAATCCCCTGTTGGCAGAAATCTTCAGTCTGATGGCGCGCGATGAAGCCCGTCACGCGGGATTTCTAAATAAGGCGATGAGCGATTTTACCACCACTTTAGATTTAGGCTATATCACGAAAGCCCGTCATTACACCTTTTTTAAGCCCGAGTGGGTGATTTATGCAGTTTATCTGTCGGAAAAAATTGGCTACTGGCGCTATATTACGATTTTTCGTCATTTAGAATCCCATCCGGAAAATCAGTTTTATCCGCTTTTCCGGTTCTTCGAGAGCTGGTGTCAGGATGAAAACCGTCACGGGGATATTTTTAAGGCCCTGTTGCGATCGCAACCGAAAATGTGGAATAACTGGAAATCTCGGTTGTGGGCGCGTTTCTTTTTACTAACCGTATTTGCCACTCATACCCTCACGGTTCACGAACGGGCAGATTTTTACATCTCTTTGGGATTAGACCCCACGGAGTTCGATAAGGAAGTGACTCGCCAGACGAACAACACCGCCGCCCGGGCATTTCCGGTGGTTCTCGATGTGGAGCATCCGGAGTTTTTCGCGCGCATGAGTCGCTGCAGCAATCGCAATTTAAAAATCGCCGAAATCGAAAAAAGCAAGGCACCTAAACTGGTGAAGTTCTTCCGCAAACTTCCCCTCAACTTAGCTATTGTTGGCGACTTGTTGCGGCTTTATTTAATTAAACCGATTGATGCGGAAGCTCTGCGCGAAACCGTGCGCTGAAACCGCTTTTTACCCCAGGGAAAATCCCGGCTCGGAGATGAGGAGGGCAGGGGGTTTCCTGGTGGTATCCCGTAATGGCGGTTCCATCCAATGCCACTCTATTTTCTGTTGTCACTCTCGATGAATGTTTGAGTCGCGATCGCCCTGTGTTTTCTGTGCGATCGCGAGAATCGTCCGGCTAACTTTTATGGCGATCGATAACTCGGAGGGTGAGCTATCCCCACCCTCCGATCGTGAAATTTAATGCTTAGCTGGTTGTTGAGTTTCAAACTCATCAGTCAGCGGTTAATTGTAGGCGCTTGAATCCTAAAAACTGACCGCGAACCCGATCGCCTTCAGGAAATGCGGTAACGCCAAATAAGTAAATGCCGTCGGTTTGGGGGTTGCGATTGGTATGGAGGCGCACGATCGCGGTTTCGCCCGGTTGGATGGGACGTTCAAAGGCGATCGACACATTGCGCCCATTTGGATCGCGGGTTACATCTGCGATCGCAATTGGTTCTCCCTTGCGTTCGCTTTCACAGGCGGCGGTGACTTCTACGTTGAAGTCTATCTCCTCGAGTCCTTCTTCTTGTGAGATGGTCAGGCGTTGCACCGGTTCGCCTCCATTTTCTGGCACCTGCAAGGTGAAGAAATAATCCGCCGGCATGCTGACGCAGTTGTGGTTGACATCCACTTCGACAAATTCCGGAGGGCGATCGAAGGCGACGGTTCCATCCGGGAATTCTACTGCCCGCACTGCAGGGGCGATCGCTGCGATCGCGCTGACAGACAGTCCCACTAAAGCGCTGTTGATGATTTTGGTGGAGAATTGATTGGGTTTCATATCTACCTCTGCTGGGTTCTAGATCGATTTAATTCTAGTCTATGACTATCTAGTTATATTGTCAATGAGCAAATATGCGGGGTGAGAAATTCCCGAGGGTCGAACCGGATTATTTTATTTTAAAATTGCAAGTAATTAAAATATGACAGCATAGCTAAAACCCTTATGGAGCAATGAATACTCTGTAAAATTCGCCAACAATTACCATGCATAGTAAAAGCAATAAAAATTTTTGCCTTTTGGTTGTTTTATGATGAAATTGCATGAAAAATAAAGCAAGCCTCTCCCGGAAACCGTCTGTCAGCTTCGCGGGAGAGGTTTAACATAACTTTACATTTTGCAGTCTCAAAATAAAAACGAGACCAAAATCCATCGCGAGAGCGAGAGCAAGCGGGCGCAATCCCTCTGCACCGGACAAAATTATTGCGACTGGCTGTAGCGACGAGCGCAACGTTGAAACGCGGGCAAATGCCGTTGTTGCGAAGCACTTTGCAACCGGGAAAATGCGTCTAGGATATCCGGTTCGCGGACGACGGAAAAAAAGCGATCGTACATTTCCATATTATCCAGTTCCCCTTGGATACCAGCTTGACAAGCGGCGAACAAGCTTTCGGGCGCTTCCATATTGCCGGTAAAGGTATCTTCCGGGATGGGTAAGCCATATTTGACAAACAGGCGCTTCAACATTTCCGCATGTCTGGCTTCGGAATGAATGATATTGCTAAAGGGTCGAATCGGCCCGAATTTGTTGAGAATTGCTTCGTAAAAGGCACGGGCTTTATATTCATCGTTGATGGCTTCGATGAGCGCTTGATGAGTTTCCGCATCCAGGGTTTTGCTGGCCCTGGGGTTGGCTTTCTGTGCAGTGAAAGACCCTCGCCCACATCCTCCAAATTTGCCTTGTCCGTACCGCTTGCGATGTCCGGAACCCCCGCAACCGAATCGGCGCGGGTGCTGTTGAAAAGAATTAACCATTGTTTGCTGTATGTTATCGGGGTTTTCTGTGACGGAGGCGATCGCAGTTAATGGCGATCGCGCTTCCGAGAGGTGTTTTCCGGGTTCAATGTCCGCCGCCAGGGCGGGAAAACTGCTGAAATGAATCACCAGCCAGAGAATGCCGGCGTCCAATCCGCCAAATTTAGAAAGTTTTCGGCAAATTCTGTTTATCATTTTGGCGCTTTTTTGTCAAGTTACGGAACGGGTTACATTAGACTTTTCCAGGGGAAAAGCGAGCGGTAGGGTGGGCAACGAGTTGCCCACCCTACCCGTGATTTCGGTGCGTGAGTCCTGTGGAAAAAGGGTAGTAGGGAACGGATTTAATTAGACTCGTTCCCAGGGGAAAGCGAGTTAGGGGCGAAGCAGGGATTTTCGGGAGATGTTTAATCGCCGATCGCACGGTTCAACCAGTCTTCAATGTCCGCCCAAGACAAACTATCAGGGTTGGGAATTGCAAGCTGCGATCGCCCATTGCTTTCGGAAATTTGGAACGCGGGATTATAGCTAATTTCCGTGGAAAAACTGCCGATATCGATAACCAGCAACAACATCACCGCACCCAAAATTAAAAGCAAGGAAACAATTTGTCCGATTCTCCAACTCATTCTCTGACCTCCTCATGCTTTTTTTTACCAATTTTTTCAACGAGGCAATCCCTTGATTTGGGCAATTAATTCATCAAAAAAAGTAGGGAAAATTGCCGCGTTTTTTTACCAAAATTACAGCAATTTTCCCCACAATAGGGGGAATTTCTAATTGGCGATCGCTTCTTTTACGCCTTGCTGAATTTCATCGGGAATAAACACGGAATACATCCCGCGCAAGTCTCCGACTTCAAAATCATAGGCCAAATCTTGGGGATAGTTTTCTTTCACAAATTGGGGGCGATCGTCTTTCGCGCCGTGACAGGCGAGACAACTGGCTTCCACGTTAATGCGGCGATAGTAATGGGTTCCGGGTTCGCCGTTAACGGTGGTTCGTTCCCAAAATCCCATCAATTCCGGATCGAGATCCAGTTTGGTTAGTGCCATTTGCACCTGGACGTTTTCCGGTTTATGGGCCGGATTGCGATATTTTTTGGCAATTTGTTTCACTTGCCAGTTGTTTTCTTCTGCTAGTTTTTTGGCTTTCATGCCCACCGGTTTGCACACTTCTTTCATGGTTTGCAGGGTGGGTTCTTCGGTGTTATCTTCCAGGGTGGAGGCTAAACCGGCGCGCATTCCATCGAGGTATTCGATTTCTCGCACCGCTTTTGCGAGTTGGGCGGGGTCAGGAAGCGCGATCGCCGGCTGGGGATGTAAGGTAAACAGCCAAATCGTGGCGATCGCTGCGAGTAGCAGGCGAGAAACCGTTTTAAACCCTGGATACTTTCTCATAGTTGGGGTCTCCTTTTTAACTATAGCTTTGTATTTCCATCAAGCGATGGATTGATCGACACAATGAGCTAGGGGAAAGGTGATGGGGGAATGGTTGTCTGTTCGCGGGAAAATGGGGGATGTCTGATTTGGCGGTACCCAAACCGACTCTCAGTTATGGGAATCCAAAACGCTTGCGGGTTGAAAACAATGGTAGGCACCTGGCATGTTTGAGAACTGAGAGCCTATGCATCCCCGATTATACCGTCGATCGCACCATAGTTTCTTGCTGCTGCATCAGCTTGCGCGTGTGTACGCACAGGTTTAACAAATCCGGATCGATAACCCGATAGTAGCGGCATACTCCAACCCGGCGACAAGCCACAATTTTAGCATTTTTGAGCAAGCGGAGGTGTTTGGAAACATTGGCTTGCTGCAACCCGGTGCGATCGCAGATTTCCTGCACGTTGCGTTCGGAACCGCAAATTGCCGACAAAATCCGCAACCGGGTGGGTTCTCCGAGAATTTTAAACCGTTCTGCCAAAGATTCAAATTCCTCTGGCTTTAAATTCATTTCCATTGAGTAACTCCTGCGATCGGTGTCGAGTCTCCTGTAGCTTCAACGAGAGAAAGTCCTAACAATTTCAGTCCAAAACGCTCGAACCAGGGAATAGCTAATCCGAAGCGCATTTTAGCGAGAAAATATTGCTCGAAAGCAACTTTACCCCAGCACACCCAGCGACCTTGTTTGACGAAGGCGCGGGTGCGTTGTTTGGTGACTGGATCGGGTAACACCGGATCGGCGATAAATACAAGACCCGTATCGCCAAAATCCGCCATACAAATTGCATCTAAAGTCGGGGTAATTGTCGCGCCAGAAATCGCGCCTAATTTGAGGGCAATATTATGAGCCACAGCCATTCCCATTGCCTCAGTCATTTGTCCGGTTTTGGGGACTCCCACGGGCACTGGGGTGGCTTCTGGCGGTGCGAGTTGCACCACGACGCCTGCTGCATAAATCGAGGAAAATCGGGGATGCTGACAGGTGGGCAAAACGGGGATAAATCCATCTTTGTCTGCAAATCCGGGCAGTTCTCTGACGAAACGCGGTCCTCGAAATGGCGGGAGTAGCATAGCATAGGAATGAGGCAGGCAAGATCCATCGGCTAAGGCAATTTTTTCGGGAGCAATTTCTGTAATTTCTGCATTAGCAATGACTTCTATTTCCCGTTTGGCTAACAACCGGGTGACTAATTCATAAGAGTCTGCCATCCCACCAATTCCCAGATGCCCGGGATAGGGTTCTGGGGTGAGGAAGGTGATGGGAACGCGATCGCGCAATTTTAGCTTTCGCAATACATAATCGGCTAATAATGCAAATTCATAAGCTGGTCCCATACAACTGACTTTTGGCATAGCTCCCACCACCAGTGGGCCGGGATTTTTTAAGAATTTCTCCCAGGCTTCGCGCGCGAGTATGGCATGATTTGCATTGCACACTGAGTGGGTCCAGCCATTTTCCGGTCCGAGTCCGGGAGTCTCGTCTAAGGCGAGTTCCGCGCCGGTGGCGATCGCCAGATAGTCGTATTCGATTTGTTCTTCTCCGAGCCACAGTTTTTGCCCTTCGGGATCGAGTCGCGTGACTTTGCCTTCACTCCAGGCAATGCCCCGATTTTTTAACAGTTTGCTGACTTCGAGTTGGATGCGATCGAGTGACATTAACCCCAATCCTACCCAAGGCAAGGAGGGAATAAACGTAAACCTTGGCTGATTGGAAATCAGCGTAATTCGATGCTCGCGGGGAAGCAGGTGCCGCAATTCATAGGCGGTGGGTAATCCGCCTATCCCCGCACCAATTACAACGATATGAGCCATCAGTCTTTACATCCTCCCGTTTTGTTGCCTCACCCTTAATGGTAGGCGATCGCCCGCGATTCCCACAGAGCCAAGCACCCGCTTTCCCTCGGTGGGGTCGATTTCCATTTTATCACTACATACTTATTTAATCACCTGACCATTTTTCTGTCAAGATTTTCCCGGGATTCGTTATCCGAAATTGACAATCTGTAATCCTCGATCGCAAGATAAGATTGTAGAGGGATTGCAAGAATTCCCCCAGGGTCGGGGAACCCTGGCAAACCCGAAAACCAGCACAGCGCAAGAAATTGCTTAATTCTCAACTCTCCATTCTCAAGTCTTAATTCTTCATCCTCCCCTAGGGGATAAACGAGAAAAATTTTCGTTAACCCTTGACTAAATAACTAAATAGTGATACAACTATTATAGAACGCAATTCGATTGAAAATTGCTTAGGAGGATTTACTTATGGACGAGACACTGAGATTGAATAGTCCCTCGATGTCGCGGCGCAAGCTGCTGAATTTTCTCACCGGTGCGGCGGTAGCGACGACGGCAGGCGCTGCAATTTATCCGGTGTCCAAATACTTTGTCCCGCCCTCAGAAACCACCGAAGGCGGTGCGATTTTAGCCAAAGACAAAATCGGCAATCCGATTCGGGCCAGTCAAATTTTGGCCGAACCGGTGGGGACCCGCGCCTTAGTGGCGGGTTTAGCGGGGGAACCGACATATTTAACCGTGAAAGAAGACGGTACCCTCGGCGATCGCGGCATTGTGAACAACTGCACTCACCTTGGTTGCACCTTTCCGTGGAACGAAATGGACGAACAGTTCCAATGTCCCTGTCACGGTTCCCGGTTTGCTCCCGATGGATCCGTGGAACGCGGTCCGGCGGATAGACCTTTGAAATTAGTTCGCATCAGCATAGAAGGCGATCGCATTTGGATCGCACCTTGGAACGACATCGATCCGCGCACCGGCCAAAAACCGTGGTGGGTATAAGAATTTGAGACATTTTAACCCTAGGGTGGGCAATGCCCATCCTCCTCAACCCACTGAGAAAAGACAAGTCAGAAAAGACACAGCGATCGCATAACCAGGAGAGATTAACATGAGCAATCAACTCGACAATTCCGTAACCAATATTTCCCCACAAGAATTTGTCGCTTTCAGCAATCCCCCCCTACTCATTGACGTGCGCTCCAACTTGGAATATAAAAGCGGACATGCACCGAATGCCCTCAACCTGAGCTTACCTCGGGTACTGATGGGAAGCATTCCCCTGTTGCGCCAATGGATGTGGCCCGAGTGGTTTCAAAACCTGTCTCCAGAGCGAGAAATTGCGATTATTTGCTTCACCGCTCATCGCAGTCCGATAGTCGCCAAACAACTGGCAAAATGGGGATTCAAGCGCGTTTATAACGTCACCGGCGGCATGGTAGAATGGAAAAAACTCGGCTTTGAAACCCGCAAAGGCAACGAACCAACCCCGGCGACTTCAGTGTAAGTCCTTCCGTTGAGTTAGCGCTTCATTTTGTTTTTGCACCCGCAGGATACAGCTCGCCACTGCCGGGGATAATTCATCCCCGGCACCTCTTAAAACTGCTCTCTATTCGGTCTAAATTCCCGCTTTAATTATCGAAGTTTTAGGTAATTTTTGCCGAGATAGATGACAATAGGGGTGCAAATCCCGTGCCTTTACTTAACCGATTGTTTCATTTTTCAGGTCAAGGAGAAAAGCAGCCATGCAACTGACGAAAAAAAATCTGGAAGAACGCCGCGATCGCATTTATGATGCTATCATCGTCGGCGGAGGAGCCGGGGGACTATCTGCCGGCGTCTATTTGCAACGATTTCGGCTTTCGAGTTTAATCATCGATAAAGGCAAAGCACGGTCATTTTGGATGCAAGAACTGCACAATTATTTAGGGTTGCCGCCGGATACTCCCGGGCGCGTATTGCTCAAACAAGGGAAAGAGCATTACAGTTCCCTGGATGGGGATATGTTAAACGGTTATGTGGAAGAAGTCATCGATGAGGGAGAAACCTTTGCCGTGCGGGTGAAAGTCGGTCGGCAAAATAGCATTTATCCCGTGTTTCGGTCAAAATATTTAATTGCTGCCAGTGGGATTATCGACCATTTAGTGCCCTTAGAAGACATGAAAAATGTCTTTGACTATGCTGGATATAACCTGCATGTTTGTATGGTTTGCGATGGCTATGAAATGACCGACAAGCACTGTGGGTTCTTTGCTGGTTCCGAAGCCAGCATTGAGGAGATGGTGTTTAATTTAAGCTGGTTTACGCCGTATATTACTATTTTCACGCATGGGTTGTTTGAGGTGAGTGGAGAAATGCGAGAAAAACTGCGATCGCATGGTTATCGTCTGATAGAAACCCCCATCAAACAGTTCCTCGGCGAAAATCACCACATGACTGGCGTGGAATTAGTGGATGGTACGGTAGTGGAATTAGAAACCGGATTGATTTCGATGGGGTCGCACTATCATAGCACCTATCTAAAAGGCATCGATTTAGAACTCAAAGGGCAAAATATCGTCACTGACAAAATGGGGCGTACTTCTCACCCGCGAATTTTTGCCATTGGTGATTTAAAAGTGGGATTAAATCAAGTGGCGGTGGCGGTGGGGGATGGAGCCTTAGCCGCTACGCAAATTTGGCGGGATATTCGGCGCGCCTCTGGGCCGCGCCTCTGGGAAGAAAATCTGGCGGTGAAGGCGTAGAAAACAATAATGGGGTGAGTGAAATTAACCCGCCAAAGAGAAGCGGGGGGTAACACACTATCGGAATCGATAGATTGTCCTCACCCCAAAGATTCGATTAACTCAGTTATTTTAACAGTAAATGAGACGATAAAAGGAGGTAAAATTAACATGAAAATCCGCAAGATTATTGCCACAAGTATTCTCAGTTTGTTGTTTTTTATCGTGACGGTTTTGGGCGTGTTTTCAGCTCCGCAAACGGCTGCTGCGGAGGGGATTAGTGCCGGGAGAGAGAGCCTGGTGGCGGAGGCGTCTACTGCACAAGAGGAGCCGGCATTTGATGCGATCGCCGCCAAGAAGTTTCTGGAAAATGTACCCAAGGGATATTATGCTTTGCTCGGGGTGAAAGCGTTTAAAGACTTTAGGAGTTATCATCCGGATATGCTGCTGGTAGACGTGCGATCGCCTGCCGAATATACGATGGGTCATCTTCCGGATGCGGTGAATATTCCCCTGCGATCGCTAGCCGATAATCTGGAGAAAATCCCCACCGATAAACCCGTGGTGCTTTATTGTTCGAGCGGGCATCGGTCCACAATGGGGATGACCGTCTTGCAACTGCTGGGTTACAACAACGTAATGAGTTTCCCCCCCAGTGTCAACGGATGGAAAGCTGCAGGAGAATCCCTGACGCCATTTTAGGGGGGTAAATTGAGAAAATTGCGAATTGGCGATTGCCAATAGTCTGGCATGTCAGTGGGTGGTGTGACATTGCACCCCCACTTTTTTTATCCAGGGATCCAGGGAAATGCAACCCCGGCGAGGGTGGATGGCCCCTCCACCCCAATTTTGGCAAAGATTGCACAATAGAGGAGAGGGCGTGACGAGGCGATCGCACGGGGGGTGTCGATCGCCTAGAGAAAATCGAGCCACAGGTAGA
This sequence comes from Phormidium sp. CCY1219, assembly GCF_055795085.1. NCBI lineage: Bacteria > Bacillati > Cyanobacteriota > Cyanophyceae > Oscillatoriales > Oscillatoriaceae > Phormidium > Phormidium sp. CCY1219. The sequence continues at coordinate 17,952 of NZ_JAYFEQ010000878.1, forward strand.
TAAACAACCGGGGCCAATTTATTAGCAATAGAAAAACCGGCGATCGGATTCATTAACCTGCGCCCCAAGGAGACATTTTCCAGTGCCACTTTCGGAAAAACCCAGACCCTTTTTGGACCAAAAAGCCTAGCCGGCTAGGGAAGAGGGTGTCCTTTCAGTTCCGGGAAATTGTCATTAAGTTGCTTAACAACCGTGGAACCGCCAGAGACAGAAAATGCCGGCAGTTGCGCCAACGCAGCAGGAACACAAACGGAAATTTGTTGAGCTTACCGAAAGAGCGTATCCCCTACATGACAAGCGTTTGCGCTTTCCCAAACCGATAGCATGACAGAGGTTTTTTAAATTTCTGTCGCCAAAAAATATTCTTGCCAATAATTGAAGATTTGTGAATGGCTATGGATTTGGCCTCGGGATTTTCACGGAATTCTACAAGGTGGGAAAAAAGTCATCAGCCATATTGCTGAATTTTCCCGCAGCTCATCAACACTTCACAAAAAGGAAAACTCTATATTTTTTTGATGAAGAAAGACCTAAACCTCTAGACATACGCAAAAAGACAAGGCAATAATAAGACAGATGAGCAAAAGAAGCAGGTCACACCCTCAGACTTTCTCTCTCTTGGGCGCTGCTAAGCTATGAACTCGGAGGTTCTATCGATGATTAACAAACAAGCTCTAACTTCTAATTTGACCAAAACCGCGATCGCCACCGTTGGTTTTGCCTTCGCCTCAACCGCGTTAATTGCCGCACCAGCCAACGCCGATACTTTAACTCTCGACCTGAGTGACGCCACCAACGGCGATAAGGCGGCGGATTATCCCACCGTACAAATAGAGCTGTCGCAAACCGACCCTAGCGGCCCGATTCAAGCGACGGTTGATGTGGTCCCCGGCCCCACCGGAGCGATCGGCGACCTGCGCGGCGTTTTCTTAAATCTTCCTAATGGCAGCGCAGTCACGATTTCCCCGGTTTCTGGAGGCCCCATCACTGCCATTGAGGGAACCGCGAACGAATCTGGACGCATCGGCAACAGTGCTAAGCTCAACGGTACTGGCATTAACTTCAACGCTGGAGTAGAAATTGGTCGGCAGGGAATTTCCGGTGGAGATGACTATCAAACGACCACCTTTACCATCTCCGGCGCTGGATTGAGTTTGAGTGACTTTACCTCGAGCACCTTTGGCGTGCGCTTGATGACCGTCGGCACTCCCGATAGCGAGCGCGAGGGTAGCTCCAAAACGATTGGTACTGCTCCATCCACCGTAGTCGCGAGCAACCCGGATGGCGGAAGCGATCCGGTGGGCGGAAGCGATCCGGTGGGCGGAAGCGATCCGGTGGGCGGAAGCGATCCGGTGGGCGG
>NZ_JAYFEQ010000879.1:0-481 GCF_055795085.1 Phormidium sp. CCY1219
ATGATGTCGTCGCCGTCGTTGCCTGAGATGTTGTCGTCTCCGGCATCTCCTTGGATGCTGTCGTTGCCGAGGTTGCCAGCGATAATGTCGTTGTTGTCGCCACCACTGATGGTGTCTTCGCCGTCATCTCCGGTGATGCTGTCGTCTCCGGCATCTCCGAAGATTTGGTCATTATGGTTGCCGCCGGATATGGTGTCCTTGTCGTTGCCGCCGGAGATGGTGTCGAGACCATCGTTACCTTCGATACTGTCGTTGCCGTCGTTGCCTTCTATATAATCTTGGTCGGCATTGCCGGTGATGTTGTCGTCTCCGGCATCTCCTTGGATATTGTCGTTGCCGCTGTCGCCGGTGATGCGATCGTTGTCGTCTCCGCCGGAAATGGTGTCGTTGTCTTCGTTGCCAGCGATGTTGTCGTCTCCGGCATCTCCTTGGATGCTGTCGTTGCCGAGGTTGCCTGCGATAATGTCGTTGTTGTCGCCAC
>NZ_JAYFEQ010000880.1:0-21513 GCF_055795085.1 Phormidium sp. CCY1219
GATGTTGTCGTCTCCGGCATCTCCTTGGATGCTGTCGTTGCCGAGGTTGCCTGCGATAATGTCGTTGTTGTCGCCACCACTGATGTAGTCGTCGCCGCCATCTCCGGTGATGCTGTCGTCTCCGGCATCTCCGAAGATTTGATCGCTGTCGTTGCCGCCGGAAATGGTGTCTTTGGCGTTGCCGCCTGAGATGGTGTCGAGACCATCGTTGCCTTGGATGCTGTCGTTGCCGTCGTTGCCTTCGATGTTATCTTGACCGGCATCTCCGGTGATGTTGTCTTCGCCTTCGTTGCCGAAGATTTGGTCATCCTGGTTGCCACCAGAGATACTGTCATCGCCGGTGTTACCTTCGATGTAGTCGTTGCCATTATCCCCGGAAATAATGTCGTTGTCTTCGTTTCCTTGGATGGTGTCTTCGTTGTCGCCTCCGGAGATGTTGTCTTGTCCGAGGTTGCCTTGGATGCGATCGTTTCCACCGTCGCCGGAGATGCGATCGTCTCCTGAATCTCCGTAAATTAAGTCACTACCACCGTCACCGGAAACAGTATCATTGCCAAAACCTGCATAGATTTTATCTGCGTCCTCTCCACCAGAAATTTTATCTTCATACGAACCGTTAGGGTCAAAATTTTGAATTGATGAACTTAACTCATTAATATTGAGAGAATTTTCGTTAACCAAGTTTGTGGTGGAGGTTTCAGCATAAATAGAACGGCTAAAAGATGTAAAACTAGCTTCTATTATAATATCGCCGTCATCATCTTGTAGTTCTTGTTGATCTCCATATATAACATCCTTTCCAGAACCACCATAGATTTCGTCTTTGCCTTCACCACCTATTATTATGTCCGATTTATCTCCACCATCAATAAAGTCGGCATCATTACCCCCGTCTAAAAAGTCACATCCATCATGACCTAACAGATTGTCGTTACCACCTAGACCCAGAAAAATATCGGTGCCGTACCCACCAGACATTCGATCTGCAAAAAGTTGAGTTCCAGGCGGTACTGGCCCAGTAAAACCAGAATACTGGTAGCTGGTTCCAAGAATAACTTCAACACTACTAAGAACATCTTGATGACCGCGACTATCTACTACCGTATAAATGTCGTAGCCTGCTCTTGAAGAGTATTCAACTACAATGGGGCTAGTTTGTTCTCCTGGATCTGAGTAGTCTGCAATATCTACTCCCTTGCCTCCGTCTAAAAAGTCATATCCAGAACCACCAATTAAGACATCGTTCTGGTCTTTGGCGCGAATTACATCATTGCCTGCTTTGGCTATAAAAGTCTGGGATTGACCTCCCCAGCCTTCTATGTAGTCGCTCCAAGCATAACCTTCATGAGTTGATTGGTACAAACTTGTTGGAGATGTATCATTAAAATGATAACCGTCATAATGATGTTGTTTGCTGTCAAAGAAAGAACTGAAACTTGAACGAGCTTGAAACACTAAATCTTCATTTTCTAAATTAGCTTTTAATGTATGATCTTTCAATCCAGCCGCAACTCCCAAAGGAATATCTCTTGTCAAAAAATCACCAAAAAATTTCTGAAATTTTTTCTTGTAACTTACGTTGGCATCAATCTGCAAATCAGGAACAAAATCAGAACCGTTTTTTTCTATAAGTTCAATCTCTAGATCGGAATGTTCTGATTTAACTTGGGAATAATTAGTTGGAGAAGCAAATCCTATTACTTGAATTCTTGATAAGTTAGTTGGAGCGGCTTCAATGATTTTATTCAGAGCATCCTCAATAAACAGATTTCCCTGTGAGTGAGCCAGTAATTGTAAACTATTTCGTGGGTTTTTTGCCAACCATAAAATAGCTTCATTTACCCATGCACCTTGTTCAATATCTTCTTCTTCTTGAAGTTTTTTAATTTCTTTTGCTTTTCCTTCGTTAACCTGTTCACTTACTGTAGCCGGTTTCTTATCAAGATACTGAATAAAAAATTCAGCGATATCACTATCTACATCCTCAAAAGTATCAAGAGATTCTATAAAATTATCAATGCCTCCATATTTATCGAAAAAATCAACAATATTTAGTGCGTCTATTTTCATTAAGGATGCCCAATCCAACAAATCATCGGAAATCAATTTCAATTTTTGAAGGTAGGCTGCATTTTCCAAGGTCAGTGAATCAAGTAAACTCGGATCTTCCTCTATTTTTTTTTCATATTTTTTAATAGTATAATCATATAACTTCTCGTTAACAACATCATTGAATTTATCAATTTGTTCTTGAATTTGAAAAGACAAAAGTCCACCGAAGCCCATATCTCCATCTTTGGTTGGATTCCAAACGAATTGATAATCAAATGAATCTTTTAATGACAGATCAATATTAAATGTATTTTGAAGGTTTTCAGCCCCAGGTTTGGCACCATCATATGTATTCCAGATTCCGTTCATGTAAACAACTTTGCTTTGTCCTCGTTCTTCGATGATAGCTGCATATACAAGGTCAGCCGCATTGTCAGCGTCCCAATTATAAGGAGTGTAATTCCAACCATCGCTTGATTCTAAATCTGCTTCTAACTTTAAAAAGTTTTCCGTGAAATTAATATCTGACTTCAAAACGATCGCATCATCCTCACCCTGCAACGCCTGAACCTGAGACTCACTCAACTCAAACCCTTGCACCAAATTAGAAAACAATTCCCCTTCATCCCCTGGGGTATCCTCATCATTAATCTGCCAATCCACATAATGGCCGATTTCTTCCAACAACACGCTGTTAATGGCGGAAAGATTATCAGCATACTGACTCAGAAAGTCTTCCGAGAAGTAAATCGTATTATTTTCCCCGGCATAAGCAGCATTTGCGCCACTGAGTTGGGTTCCGGTGAGGATTTCGATTTGCGGAAGTGATGCAAAGTCTCCGGCAATCCACTGCTGCCGTAACCCTTCTAATTTATCGGCATGGAAGGTTTCGCCAAAAGCGGTTTGGATTTTGAGGAGAAATTCTTCACGGTTGGCGAAGTCGCTTAAGGTGTTGTAGGCGTTTTTCAGGGACTCTTCTACTAAGGCGGCGTGAGTGGAGTTGGCAAAGTTGGTATTCAACATGGTTCTATCCTCGTTTTTGTTTGATGGTGTGGGCTGTTTTTTGGGTGTGTGTTCGATCGCAACACCCGACGGGAGATTAATCCCACCCCGGATCGTGGGATCTACTTATTTAATGGGAAGGTTGGGGGAGTTTTATGCACCGATCGCAGGTTTTGGGAGAAAATTCCACTGGGCGATCGCTTGTGTAACCCTACGCTGGCGCAGGTTTGGGGGAATTTTTTCGGAAGTTGGCGATGGGCGATCGCTTGTCGTCGAGGCATGAGACTCATAAACGTACTCCTTGCTACAAACAGCATCACGGTTGGGGTCTGTCGGGCGATCGGGCTTATTGTCAGATTTCCGGAGGATCCCCCCTAGCCCCCCCTTGGGAAGGGGGGAACCGGAGTGGATTTCCAAGTCCCCCTTAAAAAGGGGGATTTAGGGGGATCCGTCTGAAGTTCCGGAGGATCCCCCCTAGCCCCCCTTGGGAAGGGGGGAACCGGAGTGGGTGGTTAAGTCCCCCTTTTTAAGGGGGATTTAGGGGGATCCGTCTGATTTGGGTTCAGGGTGCGATCGCCTTCTATTTGGTTCTCTATAGCTATGTCTGGTGGATTTTGCTTTTTTTACGGGAAAAGTCGAATTTTGTTACAAAACTTTACGTTACCGTCGGCAAAAGTGGACTGTCAAAGACGGGTGGATGGGTGGCGGAGACGCGATAAATCGGTGTCTCTACATGAGGCACTTCCCACTCCGTTAGAAAAACAACTTCGTAATTTGTAACGATTTGACCCCAGCGCAAGGGGGGATTTTCGCGAATCGCACTGGAGTTTAAACCGTTTAATTGGAAGTGCGATCGGGCAGTGAAAATCAACCGGCAGAGGGATGATTTTCCGGTAAAACTGTTACACTGTTTACATAACAGTAGGGCTATCCGTTTGGATTATATTCGGAGTAATTCCGATAAAATGCTGATTTTTCTGGCGAACTCCTTTACTTTTTAAATGATGACATCAGTATATCACGCAATTTTTATTCTGCAACAAATTTTTGAAAATAAATATTTGTAAATCAATGGATTATTCGTGTCATTTGACAACCGTACAACTAGGTAAATATGAGATAAATATTGAAATTGACGCAAAAATCAATTGATTAAATTACGCAATTGGCGAGGGATGCAGTGGACACAGGGGCAACCGCAACGGTAACGTTTTACTTTTTACATACAAGCGATAATTGGCGAATTATCGGCGGATAATTTTGAATGATAAAGGATTAATCGTGGCGGATTATTGGCAATCAAATCGTGAATTATGCAATAGAGGCGGCGATTTTATCCAAGGAGGATTTGTCTGCGAGTTTGGCAAGGGGGCGATGGGATTATTATGGGTTATCTGTGGGTGGATGACGTGGGAAACGCCATAAATGGGTGTCTCTACATGAAAGCAGCGATGGCCTGTTCTAATTTCTACCCTCAGCCAAGCTAAAAAAACTCCAAATTCCAGCTCAACTTCTGGAGGAATTAGACTTCGATCGCCAAGTGCGGGTAAAATTTCCTTGAGGTAAATTCACTTTAAGTTCGGTTACATTCATCGTGACTTTGACTCTATCCCTATGCTTTGTTGAATAGTTAGGTTTATTATAAATCTATACAATCGCAATTTCAAGACTCCAGAAACTGCGATCGCTTCAACTGGATTTATCCTTCGCCAAGAGTATCGGGATCGATTCTTAACTCTCGCATCCGCCGTTGTATCTCCTGTAGTCGCCCTTCTGCTGCGTCGGCGCGTTGGCGTTCGGTTTCGGCGCGTTGACGTTCGCTTTGTGCCTGCTGCTGGGCGATTTGTGCCTGCTGTTGGGCGATCGCTTCGAGTTCTTGGGGCGTGGAAATCCAGTTCCCCCCTGCGTCATACCAGCGCAACCACAGGCGATCGATGCCTTGATATTCACCTTCCCACAACCCGATTCCCAACTCTAGGGTGGGAATCCAAATTCGGGGTTCCGTGAATTCTACCGATCGATAGCGATCGCCGTTTAGTATAAAAACTCGCCGTCGATTCGTATAGCGCTCGAAAACCACATAATAAGGCACCTTCAAAATTCGTTCGTAAACTTCCCATTTTGTCGGCGGTTGGGTTGGCGCGTGGTTTGTCCGAGGTCTTCGTTTTCCGTACCGGGAGAAATTAACTCCACCACCACCAAAGGGCTGATTCCTTCTTGCCATATTACGTAACTCAATCGCAGATCCGTGCCGTCATACAATCTTGGCACCCCCACTACGGCAAACCAATCTGGTCGTTTATACCAGTTAGAGTGACGCACATCATAATAGAGGTTCATGTCAGTACCGACAAAGATTTCTCCGGGTGGATAGTTGGGAGGTTGAAACGTCAGACGCAGTAATTCCGGTTGTAGGTCGTGAAATTCATCGGGCAAACCGGGTGACTCCGGATTTTCGCTAGGTAAATCGTACATTGTCGGCAAAGTTTCTCTGGGCGATCGCGGCGGATCGGTTTGTTCGATCGGGTATTTCTTCGGTGTCATATATCCACTCTTTTATTAGGTATAGTGAGAAAATGCGGCAGTGTCGCACCCCTATAGTTTATCAAATTTCTCCTCCTTCGATGGCGGGTGGGCAGTGTTCTCATCTCAAATCTGGAGGCATTATGGTAAAAAAATAGCCCCAGCCCCCCGGGGACTGCAAGTCCCCGGCTAATAGCTAAAGTCGGTTGAAAACCGACTGATATGATGTGAAAAAAAAGAGTCCGCGTAGGCGGACTATAGCGCTGTCGCGGGCTACGCTAGTGCCTGCCCAGACGCGATTTCAATCGCCGGCCTTTTTCTGCCCAGACGCGATTTCGATCGCTTTTTCTTGCCCAGGCGCGAATTCGATCGCCCACTGCGATCGCTCATTCACCGCATGTGATATCACTCGCTTTTGGTTAGCTGCCGATCGCGCGCCAAATCATCGAAATCGACAATCCCAGCAATAACGCTCTAAACAGCAAGGTGATAATTTTTGCAGGTAAGCGAGGTAACAAGCGAGTGCCCACTTGCGCGCCGACAATTGCGCCAATCCCGATGCCTAACCCGGTGAACCACAACACATTGCCCTGATAGGCATGGCGGAGTAAACCGGATGCAGAAATTAGCACGATCGCACCCAAACTAATCGGTACTGCTTGTTTAATCGGCACCTGTAGCACAATCACTTGCAGGGGAACCATCACTACACCGCCACCAACACCGAACAACCCCGCCAGCAAACCTGCCAGCAACCCGATCGCGATCGCTTTGAGAGGTTGAGTGGAAGGGGTGGCATTCTCCTCATCATCCGCGCGATCGCCGGTTTCCGTTTGCTGCATTTTGCGCCGCAAACCCATCAAATAAATCGACACCAGCAACAGGGCGGCAAAACTGAGAGATAACCACAAACTCGGCAAGCGATCGCCCAACCAAGCGCCCAATTGCGCCGTGGGAATCCCGCCCACCGCCAATCCCAAAGACGCTTTCCAGTTTAAGCGATCGCTACGCCAATTGCGGAAACTCCCAGACACGGAACTGAGAAAAACCCCCACTAAACTGGTTGCAGTCGCGCGATCGATTGCCACCCCTGACAAGGTGAGTGCCGGAACCATCAGCAAACCACCGCCAATTCCCAAAAGACCCGCCAAAGTTCCGGTGGCAATGCCGAGAAGAAAGAATAAAATTGAAGAAATAGCCGATTCCATTATTGTATTTTCCGGGGCTGTGCGAGTTATAATATAGCAGATTGTTGGCGATTCGTAAACTCCCTACAGGAGTAAATATTTTGCCTCATCTCCCATCTGGAGGAATAGCAATCAAGAAGCATTAGTCCTTGTCATGCGGACTTTGTTTGCCTAGGCGCGATTTCAATCCCCCGCTTTTTATTCGGGTTCTTTGTGTGCTTTTTATTCGCGTTTAACTATCATATCAAACCAGAGAGCAATTTTTTTCACCTCCAAACTGCGATCGCGGCAAATTATTGCGGTTAAAATCCTTACACCAGTCCCTTAACAAAACTTTGCCCTATCATATAAAGTGCCATCCCAAATAACACCAGTCGGTAGACTCGATTCACCAGAGAAGGACTGAGTTTGGGCAACAGGCGAGTGCCGATTTGAGCGCCAATCATTCCACCGATACCGATGCACAAACCGGGCATCCATAACACCCGATGGTTCCAGGCATGTTGCGCTAAACCAGAGGCGGCGATCGGCACTACTGCGCCCAAACTGGCGACCACTGCAGTTTGAATTGATTCGCGAATTAACAACAGGTGAAGTGGGACAATAATTAACCCGCCACCAATTCCAAATAATCCCGACATCACCCCAGCAATTGCCCCAATTTGGGCAAACTTCCAGGGGCGAGGAACGGACTTTTCCGGGGGTTCCACCTCTTCCGATGGTTCTTCCAACTGCTGGCGATCGCTGAGGTTTTGGCGCAGACTCATCAGATAAATTCCACTTAACAATAGCAAGGCAAAACACAATCCCAACCAAGCATCGGGAATGCGATCGCCCATCCATGCACCCACCTGCGCCATCGGAATTCCAAATAAGGCAATTTGTGCCGATTCTCGCCAATTCAGTTCCCCCATCCACCCATTTCTCAAACTGCCAGAAAATGCGGTCAAAAATACCCCCACTAAACTTGTCGCCGCCGCTTCTATCACGGGAAATCCTAACAGGGTCAGCATCGGCACGAGCAAAAATCCCCCACCCAGGCCAAAAATTCCGCCCAACACCCCCGTACAGGTTCCCAATAACAACAGTAACGCCCAAGTCATCGGTTCTGGATTCATCATGGATTGGATTTAATTACGCTTTTCTATTTTACCATTAATTGGGGATTATTTCAAGTAATCAAAGGATTTTTTTGCTGATTTTACGAGCAAAATTACACTCTTTTCTCGTTCCCAGGCTCCGCCTGGGGACGGGCTTCCCGAGGCTCCGCCTCCCCACTGTTAGGCAAGTAAAATAATGTGTAATTTTGCCGACCATTGCTATTTGAGGCAGAGCCTCAAGCTGTGCGTTCCCAGCATGTGCTGGGAACGAGTTAAAGGGAAAAAATTACATGCGTTCTAATACCTTAATTCCCAACAGGGACAATCCCAATTTCAAGGTGGTTGCCGTTAAATCGCACAACATCAAACGGGAAGTTCGCATGGGTTCTTCGGCTTGTAGAACCGGACAGTTTTCATAAAACTGGTTGAACTTTTTGCTCAATTGATAGAGATACTCGCACAGACGATTGGGCAACAAATCTCTTTCTACGGTTTGCAGCACTTCATTCAAACTGAGTAAATGTTTGGCGAGCACCAGTTCGGTTTCTTCTTGCAATTGAATTTGGCGGTTTTCTCCCAGATTTTGGAAATCGATATTTCCTTGGCGGCTAATGCCTTGAATCCGCACGTAAGCATAAAGCAAATACGGCGCGGTATTGCCTTGTAGGGAGAGCATTTTGTCATAACTAAAGACATAGCTGCTGGTGCGATTTTGACTCAAATCGGCATATTTTACCGCACTGATTCCCACGCCTTGGGAGACGCGATCGATAAATTCTTCTGTTTCGCTGCGCCCTTCTTCTTTCAATCTGGTTTCTAAATCTGCCCGGGCGCGATCGACAGCTTCATGCAACAAATCGCGCAAGCGAACGGTTTCGCCTTCGCGCGTTTTGAGTTTTTTCCCCCCTTCGCCTAAAACCAATCCAAAGGGAACGTGAACCACCTCAATATTTTCGGGAATCCAGCCGGCGCGAGTCGCCACTTGGAACACTTGCGCGAAGTGGGTTGCTTGACCCATATCGGTGACGTAAATAATGCGATCGCCCTTATCTTTTTCGATGCGATAGCGCAGGGCAGCTAAGTCAGTGGTAGCATAATTATAGCCACCATTAGACTTTTGCACGATTAACGGTTGAGGTTGTCCTTCTTTGTTAGTAAATCCTTCGAGAAAGACGCATTTTGCCCCTTGGTCTTCCACCAGCAAACCCGCTTTATCCAATTCTTCTATCACTTGCGGAAGATAGGAATTGTAAAACGATTCGCCGCGTTCTTTAAGCTGAATATCCAGCCAGTCGTAAATTTTTTGAAACTCGCGGCGAGATTGTTCGCACAGTAGTTCCCAAGCGCGAATTGCTTCCGCATCGCCGGCTTGCAGCTTCACCACTTGCTGACGGGATATTTCGCGAAATTCTTCATCTTCATCGAAGCGCTTTTTCGCTTTTTTGTAAAACCCAACTAAATCGCCTAAATCCAAAGCGTCGGCGGTAGTGAGTGCTTGGGGAAATGCTTCGCGCAAATAGGTAATTAACATTCCAAATTGGGTGCCCCAATCCCCCACGTGATTGAGGCGCAAAACATCGTGACCCCGGAATTCTAAAATCCGGGCAATGCTATCGCCGATAATGGTCGATCGCAGGTGTCCCACGTGCATTTCTTTAGCAATATTCGGGCTGGAAAAATCCACCACCACCCGCTGCGGATGCTCTACCGGTTCGACACCCAGACGCTCATCGCCGGCAATTGTCGCCAATTGGCTTTCCAAATACTCGGTTTTCAGGGTAAAATTAATAAACCCAGGTCCAGCGATCGCCGGTGCCTCGCAAAAGTCGGAAACATCCAAATTTTCCACAATTTTCCCAGCAATATCCCGAGGCTTTTGCTTTAACGGTTTTGCCAGAGACATCGCCACATTCGATTGATAATCCCCAAATTTAGGATTGCTTGCGGGGACTAACAACGGGTCAGTCCCCGCCATCTCTTCTCCAAAGGCGGCGACTAATGCGTTTTCAACGTTGGTTTTCAGCCGTTCGAGGGTGGAAGTCATACGGTACAACTGTAAAAGTAGCAAACTTCTATTATATCATCGGAGGGCTGAAAAACAAAGTAGCCGATTCCCTGGGGTTTGCTTCAGGATAACAGAAAAGGGACGATAAACCCGGTTGATGACGCAAATCTGTTGCTGTAAAGACGCGATTAATCGCCTCTCTACGATTGGCTGAACTTTCCCCAGTTTTTTACCCCGAGGACATCAACGCCCGAGAAGGAGAAATTTGGGCTACAATCAAAACCAATTCTATCGTACTACCGAGTTGAAAGTCCATGAAAAAACATCTGGTTTTTATCGGTGGGGGTCACAGTCATGCGATCGCCTTGAAAGAATGGGGCATGAATCCCCGCCCCAACGTTTCCATCACATTAATTAGCGATCGCGTTCATACCCCCTATTCCGGCATGTTACCCGGTTATATCGCCGGATTTTACCGCTTTGAGGAAGCCCATATCGACCTCGATCGCCTGACGAATTTTGCCCGGGCAGAATTTTTAGCCGATAAAGCGATCGCCCTCGACTTAGAAAACAATCGGGTTATCTGCGCCAATTTTCCCCCAGTGGAGTTTGATGTCTTATCCATCGATATTGGCAGCACTCCCGCCCAGGAATCCGTACCTGGCGCAACAGAATACGCCATCCCCGCCAAACCCGTTCCCCAGTTATTAGAACGCTGGAATGGTATTTTAGAAAAAGTCCGGCGATCGCCGCAAAAACCCCGTCGCTTTGCAGTAGTTGGCGGAGGTGCTGGTGGTGTAGAATTAATGTTAGCCGTGGATGCCTGCCTGCGTCGCCTGCTCGACCCGGCAGATTTTCAAAACCTCGAACGTCACTTATTTCATCGCGGCAATTCCCTAGTTACTCAGAAAAATCAATACACCCGAAAAACATTAAAAAATGTCCTAGAAAAACGCGGCATAAACCTGCATTTAGGCGAAACGGTTACTGCGTTAAAACAGCAAGAAAACGGGAGAATTCAGGTTAGCTGTGATTCGGGTTTGAGAGTAGAGTGCGATGAGGTTTTTTGGGTAACGCACGCCGCCGGTGCCGATTGGATATCCGCATCGGGTTTAGCCACTGACGCGGCGGGATTTATTCAAGTGAATGAATATTTACAATCGTTGAACCGCGATGATATTTTTGCGGCGGGAGATGTTGCCACAATGGTCAAAAATCCGCGCCCGAAAGCCGGCGTATTCGCCGTGAGACAGGGGAAACCGCTGTATAAAAACTTGATTCGCAGGTTAGAAGGGAAACCGCTGGTACCCTACAAACCGCAACCGCGATTTCTCACGTTACTCAGTACCGGCACTGGAAAAGCGATCGCGGCGCGCGGCGGTTTGGGAGTCGGACCGTCTCGTCTCCTGTGGTGGTTGAAAGATTGGATCGATCGCCGCTTCGTGCAACAGTTCAATCGGTTACCCGAGAGCGGCGATCGCGGGTAACGCCGCAGAAAAATACTGCAAAAACAGCCATGAGCGGCGAAATGCCTGCAATGTGGCAATTTTTAACCAATTCTGTGGGTTAATCTATCTCTCGGTAGAGGTAAGGAGGCGCGATCGCCGCTTACGATGCAGCTTAGGCACGGGAGTTGTCCGAAAGGACACTTCGTTTAAAACAGCTTGAGGTCATTTATATGCAGCGGATTTTTGCAGTGTTCGGTGATGCCAAACGCAGAGCGATCGCGCTTTTGTGTGTGTTAGCATTTATCTTCACCCTTGCCGGCACGTTCTGTGGCGATCGGCCCAGTTACGCCGCCACCGGGTTGGATACGAAGATGGTGAAAGAGGAATATAACCTCGATAACAATAACAGAGAGGATCGGTTTAAGAGTCGCGAAGAAGCCTACCAAGAAGCGATCGAAGACGCACAAACCTTAGAAGGGCAAGAAAAAATCTATGAAAAAAACCTGACTCAATACAAACAAGAACAAGCCCAACCGGGTTTGATAGAAAAAGCGAAAGAATTCGTGCAACAAGGGAGTGAGAAGCCCTAGGCTCCTCTCAATGGATTCCCTGCCATTTCCCAGAGAAGATTCTATGGTACAGAAAGCTTGACCGCGATCCAACCGATTGCGGTCAAACTTTGATTTGAGGACGTTTCTTGTCCCCGAATTTTTTGCACAAACATATCATTGGATAAACACTTGACAACCTCCAGGGCTTGGGAGAAAGGAACAGAGAGTACGCATAGAACTGTACCTCGGCGCGATCGGGGCACCGAGTTACATTCGCTTTCTTGTATCGCCAAAGGTCGCCCGGGTCAACATCGCGAGATAGGAGACCACCAATGAATAAAAAAGAACTTCCAACATTTCCTGTACCTCAAACAGGACAATATGTCAAGGGTTTTGCAAAAATTGGCCGCAAAATCAGTAAAAATACTGACTTGTCGGCTCCATCTGCGCGAGGAAAACGATTTTAGGGGTCATTTTCCTTCGCCGCCTACGTGAATCTACGGAAACTTTCTTAGTTATAACCTATTTTTCCTTCGGTGGGAGAATTACTTCAACTTTTTTTTTGAATTAATATGCCCAGAGAATTTTTCCAGGCCCCTCGACCCCCGAAGTGGGTCAGACTGGGGGGCAGAAAAAGCCCCCATACAGGAGGTCAGCACCCGATCGCCCTTGCGGATCCCTCGGAACTGCACTCCCCCGGAATCGCGATCGCAAAATAGTCCGCGATGCAATTGAACCGCCCATCGAATCCGGGGGCACCCACGGCGTCAGTATTCCCCCACGAGCCACCCCGCACCGGCCTCAGGAGAGATTCAGATGCCGGGGAAAAACAGACATAAAAGAGGGGACAGGGCACCATACCCTGTCCCGCAGAAGGTTCGGAGGTTAACTTAAAACCAGAGCATTTGAGAAGGGTGAGGGATTAATCTTCAGCAAACACATAGCGGCGTAACTCGCTTGCATCGGGTTCCGGGCTATTTTCCGCGAACTCCACCGCCTCATTGACCACCTCTTGCACCTGCTTCTCGATCGCGTCAAGTTCCTCTTGCGTAGCCAGATTTTGCTCTTCGAGATATTTCGCCAAGCGTTTAAGCGGGTCGCGAGACAGCCAGAAGTCCTTTTCCTCCTTGCTTCGCAATTCATCCGGGTCTGCCAGAGAGTGACCCCGGAAGCGATAAGTCAGGGCTTCGATCACCGTAGGGCCTTCACCGGCACGAGCGCGAGCGATCGCCTCCTGAGCGGCAGCGCGAACCGCCAACACATCCATACCATCCACCTCAACCCCCTTGATGCCAAAAGGAGCCGCCTTCTTATAAATTTCCGGTTCCGAAGTCGCCCGTTCGTGAGCCATCCCGATCGCCCACTTATTATTTTCCACCACATAAATAATCGGCAGCTTCCAAAGTGCAGCCATATTCAAGCACTCGTAAAACTGACCGTTATTGCAGGCACCATCCCCGAAGAAACAAGCCGTCACCGTATCGGCAGATTCATCCTCCATCGTTTCCCGACGGTACTTGCTTTGAAACGCCGCGCCAGTCGCCACCGGAATACCTTCCGCCACAAAAGCAAAGCCACCGAGCAGACGATGTTCGCCAGAGAACATGTGCATCGAGCCGCCGCGACCCTTACTGCACCCGGTTTCCTTGCCAAACAACTCCGCCATCACCTCTTTTGCCGGCACCCCCGCACTCAACGCATGGACGTGATCGCGATAGGTGCTGCAGACAAAATCCGCATCCCGTCGCATCGAGCGGATCGTCCCGGTGGACACCGCCTCCTGCCCATTGTAGAGGTGGACGAAGCCAAACATTTTGCCTCGGTAATACATTTCAGCGCACTTATCTTCAAACAAGCGCCCCAACATCATATCCTCATAAAGCATCAGACCCTCATCTTTAGAGAGGTCTACTGATGTTGCGTCAAAAGTGGGTGCAGTCCGTTCCTGAATCATTGATTTTTCCTGACCTAATAATAAGCAGCCATTGCTTTCTCGCAAATGATTTTCATCTCGCGAGGGCAAATAAGCGGGAAAATTTCTACTCTTGAATCCCTCAAACCCTTTTCGGTAAAGGATATCGTACCATCTTGGGGAAATCGAGAGTCTTGCCTGAGCCACAGAACCGGCCAAAAAGTGTCCATTACCCCGCGCCCCTGCCAGCCGATGAAAGCCTCCTCCCTGCCGGAAGCCTCAATCGGGGGAAGATTTGACGGTTCTACTCAGACCTTGTTAAATAGAGGCAAAGACTTATCATACATCCAACCACGTACCCAGGGCGCTTGCTCGCCATCTTGATGGTGACGCGAAACCATGACTGGCTCCTTTGATGGCGAGTCAAGGATTCAGAGACGATAAACTGAATCCCTTTTATGATAGAGACTAGGGACTATAATTATTGCACTATTTTAGTCGTTTATAGGAACTGCTGTCAGTTTGTCTGGTTGCTCATAAAGCAGGGGAAGTAGACTGTGCTAGTGCCACTTGATTATTACCGGATTCTCGGCCTGCCGATTCAGGTACCTGGGGTCGAAACCCCTGGCTATGCTGAACAACTGAAGCAGGCGCATCGCGATCGCAAAGAGCAACTGCCTCGGCGGGAATATTCCGAGGTAGCCACTGATGCTCGCAAACAGCTAATCGATGAAGCCTATGCCGTCCTGTGCGATCCGCAGGAGCGGCAAAAATACGATGCCACATTTTTGACCAAAACCTACGACTTCGAGTCAGAGCAGGAAACACAGGCACCCAACGCTGGCGAGGAGACCCCGGAATCCTACCTCGATCCCCATACCCCGAGCCTGGATATTGCCCCAGAGCAATCGATCGGAGCCTTGCTCATTCTCCAAGAACTCGGAGAATACGAACTGGTGTTAAAACTGGGACTACCCACCCTCAGCGCCAACAACATCAGCCTGAAAAACGGGAAATTTGGAGACCCCAACCTGGTGGTTCCGGATATCGTATTAACCCTTGCCCTCGCCTGCTTAGAACTGGGGCGAGAACAATGGCAGCAAGGAAAATATGAAAATGCCGCCGTCTCCTTAGAAACCGGACAAGAACTGTTACTGCGCGAAGGATTATTCCCCTCGGTGCGCGGAGAAATGCAAGCCGACCTCTACAAACTTCGTCCCTACAGGATTTTAGAATTATTAGCCCTGCCGGAAAATAAACTCAAGCAGCGACAGCACGGATTGCAGTTATTGCAAGACATGCTAGAGGAACGGGGCGGAATAGACGGCACCGGAGACGATCGCTCCGGCTTGTCCGTAGATGACTTTTTGCGCTTCATTCAACAACTTCGCAGCCATCTAACTGCCGCCGAACAGCAAGAGCTGTTTGAAGCCGAAGCCCGTCGGCCCTCAGCCGTGGCCACCTATCTAGCCGTGTATGCCTTAGTGGCGCGCGGGTTTGCCGAGCGACAACCCGCCCTGATTCGGCGCGCCAAACTGCTGCTGACCCACTTGGGGCGGCGTCAGGACGTGCATCTGGAACAAGCCGTCTGCGCCCTGCTGCTGGGACAAACCGAAGAAGCCGCTCAAGCCCTCGAACTCACCCAGGAACGGGAAACCCTCGCCTTTATTCGCGCCAATTCCGAAGATTCGCCGGACTTGTTGCCCGGATTGTGTCTGTATGGCGAGCGCTGGATGCAAGCAGAAGTCTTTCCCCATTTTCGGGATTTGGCATCAGCCCAGGCATCCCTGAAAGATTATTTTGCCGACGAGCAGGTGCAAGGGTATTTAGAAGCCCTACCCGACACGAATGCCGAAGAAGAGAACGAGTGGATGGTGGTGCCACCGCCGCCCACCCCCCTCACCGTGGGTTTGCCAGAACCAACCACCCCCAAACAATCCCCCTTTACCACCTTGCAAGCCAAAAACGGCTCTGCCAATGGGGTTTCTTCCTCCTCGCGACTTTCTTCCACCACGGGGAATGTGGCCACCTTGCCCACCGCCATTCGCACCAGCCCTCCCCCGGAGTCTGCGCGATCGAACAGCGTCCCCGACCCAGCGATCGCCGAGTCCCATTCGCAACACCCCCCCGCCAACGGCGCTCGAGGGGACGATCGCAGCCGCCTGCCCGTGGCATCCAGAGTTCGCGCCCCCGAACCCACAGCGCCTCCCGCACCCCGTCGCAGTAGCACCAGACGCGGAACAGGCAGGATTCCGGGACGGTTCAAAGGAATGAAGATAGACCGCTTGATTTTGCTTGGCGTCGGAGGTCTGCTGGGTCTGTTGCTTCTGTGGTTGCTGCTTGGCGCGATCGCCGGTCTGTTTCAAAGGGGTCCGTCTTTGAAAGGAGAGCAGCTCGATATCGCCCTCCACGAGGCGATCGTGCCAATGCCAGTTTCCGATAGCGACGCCCTGGTGGATATGGGCGGCCCGCTCAATCAAGCCCTTGGTCGAAGCATTATTCAGAAATGGTTATCGATTAAATCCCTGGCCCTCGGTCCGGAGCATCAAGTGGAGCAATTAGAAGAAATTCTTATGGATCCGGCCCTGTCGGTGTGGCAGCAACGGGCAGAAAATGCTCGCCAGGAGAATTGGTATTGGGAATACGACCACAATCTGGTCGAGGCTGACGTGCAAGCTAGCGAAACCGATCCGAATCGCGGCACCGTGGTGGTTGAGGTCAGCGAAGCGGCTCGATTGTTTGAAAACGGTCAGCAAACTCGCCAGCGCGAGGACAATTTGCAGGTTCAGTATCAGTTGGTTCGCACCGATGGACAGTGGCGCATCCGGGACTGGGAAATTCTCCGATAGGCTCATCCCAGTTGGTGGCGCGATCGCCCCCGGTTCCTCAACTTTTCCTAACCCCCTGACTCATCGCAGTCCGGGGGTTTTATCGTAGCGGTTTGCCCCACCATCGGCGATCGCACCCTTGGCACCCCAGAGCAATTGGCTCCTTTTTGCGGTTTGTCAGGAAATCTTGACATTTTGACCCAGAGAAGGCGATCCCGTTTTCCGCCTAATGTCAAAATTCCCTGACATTCCGATCCCCGAGTTGCCCATAAAACCGTCAAACCCCTGAAAATCAACCCTTATACCCCCTTGACCGAATCGGGAGTTTTCTGCAACATGGGAGGTAAGAAACGCGATCCCAACGATCCCAAAAAAAATCTGTGGATTTACCGTTTCTCGTCTCCGCCTCTGGGGGAGTGGGAAAAAAATCGCCAGAGTTAGCCTGACTCTTCAGACGAGCATCCCCAAGCGCCCACCTGTTGGGACGGCTTGGGAGAATGCAAGCCCAGACGATCGCGCCAGGTGATTCGAGCGCCGCTAAGGGGCGATCGCGCCACCCCACGCCTCGGGCAAATTGCCACAACAAGGCAATCCATCCCCCGGGCAAAGCGCGAGAACCTCGCAACTGCGCGACCCCAGTTTCAATTCAGTATTTTTCTATCCCGACCGCAATTGATTTTCCAGTCAAAAAACTAGATCCGCGATCCAACACCAAGGCTCAAATTAAGAAAATGCAGGTCGAGACCCGCTTCGAGCCACAGAGCGTCCCCGCGAGGAGATGTAGGCCAAGCGATCGAACTGTCGTATAGCCGAATAGGAGGCCACAGTAACAATGGCGAAAGAACGCCCCCCCTTAGAAGAGATGACACTGCGGCAACTTCGCAAAGTCGCCAGCGAATATGCCATCTCCCGATACAGCCGGATGCGGAAATCGCAACTTCTGGCAGCAATCAAAGAAAAACAACGCACCAAAATTTCTGTCGAACAAACTCGTAGCTTGGAGGCTCAGGAAGAAGTGGAAGCAGCAAAATTTGAATTGGGACAAGAAGACCGCACCGGAGGGACTCTCGCCTCGGTTGATGAAGGACTCAGCGATCTGCCCAGTGGCTATGGCGAAAGCCGGATCGTGCTGCTACCCCGCGACCCCCAATGGGCCTACACCTACTGGGATATCCCCAACGAACACAAAGAAGAACTGCGTCGCCAAGGCGGTCAGCAACTCGCCCTGCGGTTGTACGATGTCACCGACATCAACCTGGAATACCAAAGCCCCCACAGCATCCAGGAATATCCCTCCGATGAACTGGCCCGGGAATGGTATCTGCCGATTCCGGTGAGCGATCGCGACTATGCCGTGGATATTGGCTACCGCTGCGCCGATGGTCGCTGGCTGGTGTTAGCCCGTTCCACCCCGGTCCACACTCCCCCGGTCTATCCCTCCGACTGGATCGAAGACCAATTCATCACCGTTGACTGGGAAGAAGACCTGAAGGGCAAAACCTTCCTGGAACTGGTTCCCCCCAGCAAAAAAGCCGCAGCAGCAACCGCCAACCCCATCTACGACGAAATCTTCGGCATGGCAGAAGGTGCCGAAGCGCAACGGGTGGCCGGCTCTGTGTTCGGTTCCATGCAGCATGTCCCCGGTTCCGCCTACCCCTCCCAAGCCGTCAGCTCCTATGTCTTCCCCTCCGGTGTGGGCATGTGGGCAGTCCCAACTATGTCCGGTCTCACCATGTCTGGTGTGGGCATGTCCGGCGTCGGCTTCTCCGCCTCCGCACCGCCGATCCGTCCGCGCAAATTCTGGCTGGTGGCCGATGCTGAACTGATCGTTTACGGGGCTACCGAACCGGATGCTACCGTCACCGTGGGCGGACGTCCCATCAAACTCAATCCCGATGGCACCTTCCGCTTCCAAATGTCTTTCCAAGATGGCAACATCGACTACCCGATCGTCGCCGTTGCTGCGGATGGCGAACAAAGCCGCTCGATTCACATGACCTTCAATCGCGAAACTCCTTCCCGCAATACCAACACCAAAGAAGAAGCCGTGGAAGAGTGGCTGGCATAACTCCCACTACCAGGGAAAGGATGAGGGAGAAACGTTTGTCCCGCTTCGAGCCAACCCTTCTCCTTCACCCTCAATCCAACTAACCCTATCCCCCGAGGTTACTCGGGGGATTGTTATTTTATAAAAGACAAGTCGCTCGAAAAAGTTAAATCGGCAACCAAAATGCTGAAGTGGAACCTTAGTCGATGCGGGCCGAGGGCGATCGCCCTTGACCCCATTCGCCGCCCATCCCTCTCACCCGAGGGACGGGTACCCGACCACTGGGGTAGCATAATTTATTACCACATTTTAAATCATTTGTCAACCCCTAACGGGGAATTTTGCCGAAATTGAGGGCGCAAAGCCACGGGACGAGAGCCAGATGGATATTATTCAGATTCTCAAACAAGATTATCAGCGGTTTCCCGAGAACCAAACCTACAGCATTTACACCGAAGAAGTGTACTTCAAAGACCCGATGAACGAATTTCGGGGCCGCGATCGCTATGAGCAAACCATCGAGTTCATCAGCAAGTGGTTTAAAGATGTGCAAATGGACCTGCACGATATTCGCCGTCGCGACAATACCATCGAAACCCGCTGGACTTTGCACTGGACCGCACCAGTTCCCTGGGAACCGAGAATTTCCATTCCGGGCACCAGCGAGTTAAAACTTAACCGCGAGTCGCAAATTATTTCCCATATTGACTACTGGGATATCTCGCGCCTCGATGTACTCAAACAACTGTTTTTCCCCCGGTCCCCCACCGCCGGCGCAAAATGAGAAGCAGCCATAAAGACGGGAAAATTGAGCGGCGATCGCGTCACTTAGGTGCGAAAATTGCCCGCCCACCTCAGTTAAACGAGAAGCCAACCCCGGCCATAGATAGGCGATCGCCCGCCTGAACTCCCCACCCATTCCCCGGAGAAAAACCCCTGTAGCCGCAGTTACCCAGAAAAACCCGTTAAAGTAAAGAGGTGTAAACAAATTCTCAGACAAAACTGAAACCTTCATGCGTTTAATTTTAATGACCGGAAAAGGCGGAGTTGGCAAAACCTCCGTCGCCGCCGCCACGGGAATGCGCTGTGCCGAACTCGGCTATAAAACCCTCGTCCTCAGCACCGATCCCGCCCATTCCCTCGCCGATAGTTTCGATATGGAACTCGCCCACGAACCGCGCAAGGTGCGAGACAATCTGTGGGGAGCCGAACTCGACGCCTTAATCGAGTTAGAAGCCAACTGGGGATCCGTGAAGCGCTATATCACCGAAGTCCTGCAAGCGCGAGGACTCGAAGGCGTACAAGCCGAAGAACTCGCCATTTTACCCGGAATGGATGAAATCTTCGGTTTGGTGCGGATGAAACGCCATTACGACGAAGGCGAATATGACGTTTTAATTATTGACTCCGCCCCCACCGGCACCGCACTGCGCTTGCTCAGTTTGCCGGAAGTTTCCGGTTGGTACATGAGACGCTTTTACAAACCCTTGCAAGGCATTTCCGTCGCCCTCAGACCCTTAGTCGAACCCATTTTTAAACCCATTGCCGGGTTTTCCTTACCCGATAAAGATGTGATGGATGCCCCTTATGAATTTTACGAACAAATTGAAGCACTCGAACGGGTTTTAACCGACAATACCCAAACCTCGGTGCGGTTAGTCACCAATCCCGAAAAAATGGTGATTAAAGAATCCTTACGCGCTCACGCTTACTTGAGCCTATACAATGTGGCCACCGATTTAGTCATCGCTAATCGGATTATCCCCGATACCGTTACCGACCCGTTTTTCCAGCGCTGGAAAGAAAATCAACAGCAACATAAAGAAGAAATTCACGAAAACTTCCGTCCGCTTCCCGTCAAAGAAGTGCCGCTTTATTCTGAAGAAATGTGCGGTTTAGACGCCCTAGAACGCCTGAAAAATACCCTGTTTGGAGACTCGGAAGACCCCACCGATGTCTATTACAAAGAAACCACCGTTAGAGTTATTCAAGACCAAAATCAGTACAGTCTAGAACTGTATCTACCGGGAATCGCCAAAGACAAAATCGAACTGAGCAAAACCGCAGATGAACTTAATATCCGGATTGGCAACCATCGGCGCAACTTAGTGCTGCCCCAGGCATTAGCAGCATTGCAACCATGCGGAGCGAAAATGGAAGAGGATTATTTGAAAATTCGCTTTGCTGAAACGGCAAAAGTTTAACATCGAGCGGTTTTCAATTCCCCATTGAAAACCGCTTTTTTATATAGCCTTTCTCAGATTGATGCGATCCGTAGCCGAATAATTATTACCGCGCTTGCACCTCCGAGGAGAAAAACTCTCTACCTTACCCATATCAAAATATTATAACTATGGCGCGATCGCGATAGGCTTTTTCACCGATGGCGCGCTACAGGATAAATAACTATTCCGCTCATCGATACAGTTTTCCCCATCCCTGGAGTTGGACTAGGGATAAATAACTATTCCGCTAATCACTATGTTTTTTTCCCATATCTGGAAGTTGGACTAGGGATAAAAAACTATTCCGCTCATCGGTATAGTTTTTTTCCATATCTGGGAGTTGGACTAGGGATAAATAACTATTCCGCTCATCGGGACAGTTTTTTTCCATATCTGGGAGTTGGACTAGGGATAAATAACCATTGCGCTAATCACTATGTTTTTTTCCATCCCTGGAGTTGGACTAGGGATAAATAACCATTGCGCTAATCACTATGTTTTTTTTCCGTCCCTGGAGTTGGACTAGGGATAAAAAACTATTCCGCTCATCGGGACAGTTTTTTTCCACCGATCGCGTGGTGGTGGTGAAATATAGCAGGTCTGTTGCTTGATGCGATCCGCAGCCGAATAGTC
>NZ_JAYFEQ010000881.1:0-5081 GCF_055795085.1 Phormidium sp. CCY1219
GCCGTTGGTGCCGTCATTTGCTCTAAAGTACAGGGTGCCGTTGATGTTGGTTAAATTTTTGAGAGATGAGCTAACCGAACCAGACCTGATATCTTTAACTAAAACCGTACCCCCTTCCGTGCCGTCGCTCTTCCATAGCTCAGTGCCGTTGGTGCCGTCATATGCTGTAAAGTACCGGGTGCCGTTGATGTTGGTTAAATTTTTGGGAGATGAGCCACCCGAACCAGAGTTGATATCTTTAACTAAAATCGGTTCCGTCATGAGCGTTTCTCCATGTTTTTTGAAAGTTGTTGATTGTCCAAATTGAGATGCTCCCTAAATATTGATGCTTTGAGGAGCGAATCGATAGGGCTTTTTGGCGCTAACAAAAATTTGTGTGCGCTGTAATTAATGAATATCCCTCTTCTGTCACTCTTGGAAATTTTAACGAAAGAATCAGGGTTTGAACCCCCTTTTTTGGAAAGTGACAGAAGAGGGATAAAACCGCTTATTAGCTTGATTTTGCTGCTGACAAAGACTTAAGCTTCATATCAAGATCGGCCAATACATTTGTTAATGTTTCAGCATTGTGACGGCTTCCTCTGAAGCTTTCATCGAGAATGTTGCATGAAAAAAATCCTTTTTTCGCCACAGCTTTTACATGAAAACTTAGGGTCTCTTGATCGCATTGCCATTGTGAAATAGTAACTTCGACCTTGGCTCCTTGGAGTTCTTCGTCTATCGTTTCGTTTCCGTTAATTTCTAGATCGAAAGAACCAGAACCCAAATTGGTTTGAGCAGTGATTCGTACAGGAAATACTTCACTGCCATCATCAGAGACATCTCCTGTTATAGTGCCATGAACTGCACCCAAAAAAACAAGAAAATGAAACTTCCTTATGTATGATAAGAGCCCTTTTATTCTTGAACATTTTATACACTCCTGTATTCGTCAAGGCCAATAGAGAGAATTTGTTCCATCTACTAATAAGACAGTTTTGGGTGGCATTTTGTGAACTTTTCTGCCTCAAAATAGACAGGACTTACGCATGGTTAACGAAAATTCGACCTTTGAGATTGCTTCGCTGCCCCTCGCAATGACAAAAATGGGTGTTGCTCAATAGGATATTGTACTGGAGCCCCCGGTAGGGTGTGTTGCGGCATCGATAAATTATGGGTTTTGCCGAAAAATATTGACCTAGCCGCAACGCACCACCCCCACCAACAAACCCCATGAATAAATATGTGAATTTAACCCAAAATTGAATTCGGGGTTCCGTGGACGGTGCGTTATGCGGAAATATCATTGATTTGTCACCATTCACATTTTCTGGCCGCATAACACACCCTACCTATGATGGTGTCGCCCCCGGTAGGGTGTGTTGCGGCATCGATAAATCATGGGTTTTCACGATAAATGTTGACCTTGCCGCAACGCACCGCCCCCACCGACAAACTCCGAAGCAATTCCTGATTTTTCCGAGTTAGAAAATTTTGGCAATAAAAGTCAGGAATAACTCGCAAATGCCACTTTTCCCTACGAGGTATTGCGGGCGTCCAAACAGTTAGGCTTTGGCCTTTTTCCTGCTTCCCAGCATAAAACCGCCCACTGTAATCAAACCTACTATTAGACTAGGCTCTGGGACGGAGACCATCTCTGTCGCATCTCCTGGCCCCACTCCGCTGATGGACTGCCCTAGCTCGTCTGCTGTGAGACTGTTCGCAGAGTTGTCTGGAGATTCAGAAATTTCATCTGACCCCACTCCGCTGACGGACTGCCCTGACTCGTCTCCTGTGGAACTGTCCGCAGAGTTGTCTGAAGATTCGTCGAAATCAAGAAAATTTAAGCAAAAGGGAATAGGGCCAAAAACATTTCTGCATTCCTCATAGGAGCCGAAAGCCAGAGCAGAGGGTTGAGAGGCGATCGCCATTGTCATTCCCAAAGTCAAAGCCGCACACAATTTTTGAGCATTCTTAACCAACATTATTTCTGACCTCATCAACAATTTTGAACAATTCAACAAAAAAGTAGGATTGACTTCATCGCTCCTTCTATTTAATAAGACAGTTTTGGGTGGCAGTTTGTGAACTTTTCTGCCTCAAAATAGAGAAAATTTCTTTCTTAAGGAGGACGACAGGGCCATTTTCCCGATAACAGGGCGATTTTTTCCGTAGGCGAACTGCTGGGAACCGGAACCCAAGGCCCCCAGAAAGGCAGAGAAAGAAGCTGGGTTCCACCAAATACCGATCGCCCCTTGCCGATTAACCTTTTTTTCCCGCGTCCAATCTGCCCTGACGCCAAATAGCACCAGACCCATCTCCCGGGCAATTCAAATTGATATCTATTCTTAATCCGAAGCGATAACCTTGCATTGGCCAAGATAGCCCCGACTGCCTGGGGTCGAAGAATCAAGGCCAACTTACTCGATCGCAATTTTGATTTCAGCCCGGGTTCGGGACTTAGGCATAAGGAACCAAGTTTGGGCCTTTGAGATTGCTCTCCCCTCGGCAACGACAGAAATGACCGTTGGAGTTCCTCTTTTGTCCTCAGTTCTGCTGGATTAAGCCTTGTTGGGTTCCGTTTCGCTTCATCCAACCTACTAGAGGCCGGTTCCCCCACCGACAACTCATCCGCACTCGTCTCTTCCACATCCGTTGCCAACGAAGAACTAGAGTCCTCTGTCACTCCGTTATACTCGTTCCATCGCTCTCGCAAAATGGCCCTGGCATTAGAAACCCGCTTGCGGGCAGTCCCCTGAGAAATGGCCAACCGTTCGGCTATCTCCTTGTAAGACAGCTCCTCCTTCCAGTAGAGAAAAAAAGTCTCCCGCAATTTGGGAGATAAATTATTTACCTCTCCCTCAAAAAATAACTCGAGATCTTGCCGCTACGCGGCAAGATCTGGTTCTTCTTCCTGGCTAACCCATAGCTCTTCGTTAGCTTCACAGGAAAATAGGCGATCGCGCTTTTTAAGCAGGTTCGTGCAAAGATTATTCACCAATCTGACCAACCACGCCTTCACATTATTAATAGGTTTGCTGCTGGTTCGCCAACCCTCCCTAGCCCTAAGCATAGCCATACCCAGAACATCTTCCGCCTCCGTTTGGTTGCCTCTCATCCGTCGGAGGCAGCAACGGTAGAGACAGCCTTGATGCTGTTGCCACTCCCGCCAAAACACCGAATCAATACCTACAGTTCTTTTGTGCCTATCTAGCATCTTTGTAACTCCTCGTCTCCTTTCGGATACAAAAAAATTAAGTTAGGCACCCCGGGTTTCTCAATTCTGTGTTTGCAATCTTGTTACCCCTATTCTGGGTTCCAGGTTTGCTGTCGTCAAGAACCCAAGTCACTGTCAAATTTAAAATTTCGTGTTAATAGCTCTCGTCCGTTGCAACTCGTACTGGACCGACACACTTTAAACGTTGGGTTGCTTAGGTTTCAGCCGCCTAACCCACCCTACACGAAAGCTACGACCTCTGCACGATCGGCAAACTGCCAAGCTTAACTTGGCTTGACAGGAAGTTATAGCGATCGCGTTTTCGATGCTTTCCGGGCGATCGTCAAACGGGCTTGGCTGTGGCGGTGAAGGGGTAGGGGCGATCGTTGCCTGCCTCTCCTTGCAGTAGGTCATTATCTTTCCCACCCCAGAGGGTATCGTCTCCGGCATCGCCGATGAGGGTGTCTTTGCCTCTATTGCCAAACAACAAATCACTCTCGACATCGAGAGTAGAAGTGGGGTCTAAGGTTCCGCCCCGGATGAAGTCGTCGCCGAAGTCACCCCAGATCATATCTGTGCCTAAGTCGCCGTAAAGATGGTCGCCATCTTTGCCACCCCAAATGGTGTCATTGTCCCGTCCGCCAAATATCGTGTCGCGTCCGGTGTTGCCTGCCAGAACATTGCCACCTTGATTGCCAAAGATGAGATCGTTCGCGTCCAATCCAGTGACGATATCGTTGCCTGCCAAAGCTTGAATCGTGTCAGCGTTCGGGGTTCCAATCAGGCGATCGTTGCCAAACGTACCGAGGATTGCCGTAGTTCTGTTTATCTGTTTAGTGTTGAATTTCAGGTTGTAATCACAACAATAGTCGGGACAGTTTTCGCTCGTCCCCTTGAAACCCTGATTCTACTGACCATCGCCCGCGAAAAGTCGGTGCGGTTTGCGGTGGGGCTGATGGCTCGCTCCCGCGATCGCCGCGATCGCTTTTTCGATGCTTCTGGCTTGGGGAGGCAACTGGTTGTAACGGCTGTAGTTTGCTAAATCATGCAATAATGATTATCGTTCCCGTTCTTTTGTGCTAATGTCATCACAATTTGCTGCCCGGACTTCCGTTGAATCTGTCGAAGAAGGGATGCTCTTGGCTCCTAAGTTTGACGCCGGCGCGCCCGCTAACGAAGGTATGGCGGATGAACCCGAGAAACTGGGATAGGGCTTGTGTGGCTTGCTGTTGCAAGGTTTCGGAGCCAAAGCTGCTGTAGTCGTAGTCGAAGCGGAACGCGAGGGGTGACTCGGAGGCTCCAGAAAAATCCGAGACCGAAACCGGGGCGATCGCCAAGGAAGGCTTGAGAAAAATCGCAGACATGGTAAAATTGTGGGTGATATTTTGTTTGGATTAATGGGGAAGGCAATCCCCTTTTTTTGTTTGAAATGGGAGATTTAGGGAGCTGATGGCAGAACGAACGCATTACGTTCTACTGTCATTATGCGACAAAACGCCAGTCGTATTGTCGTTTATGCTGCTAACATACTCAAAATTTTTTAATTTGTCAAGGGATAAACCTACTTATTTTTGTAAAGAAATGTCATAAAATCCGGGATATTGAAAAAAAATAATTGTAGCAACATTAGTGCTGAGTGCTAGGTGAGCGAACAGAAGGATAGACAAGGGACGCCGCAGATGCGGTTGGCACAGTTGGTAGCATTTCTCGGTGAGATTTTGGCAGAACCGAACGATACGGCGCTGGCGCAGCGAATCGGGATCGAGCGTAGTGCGTTTCGGAGGTTAAAGGCGGGAGAAAGTACGAACGTCTATAAGCGCAACCGAGAGGCGCTGCTTAACTTTTTGGGCGTGACGGCAGATGAACTCAATGCCTATATTGAGGG